>JAJECR010000198.1 GCA_022821935.1 Candidatus Latescibacterota bacterium | reverse complement strand
TGGGACACCACGGGTTCTGGGGCAAAGGCAACGGGACGTATCCGCTGAACATGTACGAGAACTCCATTCGGGTCCCCGCGCTGGTCAGCCAGCCGGGGCGCCTGCCCCAGGGGTACGTGCAGCCGGCGATGATCAGCGCCTACGACTTTATGCCCACGCTGTTGTCGTACCTGGACCTCCCTGTGCCCTGGGACCGGGATCTGCCGGGACGCGACGCCGTGGACGCCTGGACGGGACAGGGCGGACAACCAGATGCCGGCCGTGACCATGTCGTGGTATTCGACGAATACGGCGGCACGCGCATGATCCGCACCGAAACGTGGAAATACGTGCACCGGTATCCCGGCGGACCGGACGAACTGTACGACCTGGAGAACGATCCGGACGAACGCGCCAACCTTGCAGACGATGCGGGATATGCCGCCAGGCGAATATCGCTGCGCGGCGAATTGGAAGGCTGGTTTGAACGCTATGCCGACCTGGAGCGTGACGGGCGGACCCGGCCGGTCACCGGGCTCGGGCAACTGCGTCCGGTCGGCGGGGCATGGGATGATGATGGATCGCCGGCCTTTGAACCCCTGGACACGTGAAGGAGAGCAGCGGGATGTCAGACAGCAAAATCGCCGTAACGCTTTATACCCTGCGCGACTTCGTGCAGACGCCGGCCGGTATCGCGGACACCTTGAAAAAAGTCAAGGCGATCGGCTACGACCACATCCAGCTTTCGGCCCTTGGACCGGTAGACCCCGCGGAACTCGGCGCCATGATCCGGGACGCCGGCCTGCGCGTCTGTGCCACGCACGTGTCCTTCGAACGGCTGCAGGATGAACTCAACGCGGTCATCGAGGAGCACCGTCTCTGGGGATGTGAGCATATCGCCGTCGGTTCCATGCCGAGGTCCTACTGGGACGATCCGGACGGGTTCGCGCGGTTCGCCGAGGACGCGTCGGTCGTGGCGGTCAAGCTGAGGAAAGCCGGCATGTCATTCAGCTACCACAACCATCATACGGAGCTCGTGCGCGTGGGCGGCCGGACCGGCCTGGCTATTCTCATCGAGGACAGCGATCCCGCCCTTTGCTTTGAAGTCGACACGTACTGGATCCAGTACGGCGGGGGCGATCCGATCCACTGGATCGAACGGGTCGGTAACCGGTGCCCGGTCATCCACTTCAAGGACCTGGGCGTGTCGGGAAGGGAACAGGTCATGGCCGAGATCGGCGAGGGCAACATGAACTGGCCCGGAATCGTCGCTGCCTGCGAGGCCGCGGGCGCCCGATGGTACGTGGTCGAACAGGACACCTGCGCCGGAGATCCCTTCGACAGCATCGCAATCAGCTACCGCAACATGGCCGCCATGGGACTTTGACTTTGAAACCGAGCCCGTTCGTTTTCCAGCTTAAGACACCCGTATCCGTATTCGTACCAGCCGCCACGCATTTCGAATCGAGGGAAAGATGATCGACCTGACAGGCAAGACAGCGCTGATCAGTGGTTCGTCCCGCGGCATCGGCAAGGGCATCGCCCTCGAAATGGCCCGAGCCGGGGCGGACGTCACCGTCAACTACTTCCGCCACCGGGAAGACGCCGAGGGCGTCGCGGACGAAATCACGGGCATGGGACGGCGAGCGATCGTCGTCGGCGCGGACGCGTCGGACCGTACCGCGGTGGACGAAATGGTGGATCAGACTGCGAAGGAACTCGGCGGACCCGATATCGTCGTGGCCAACGCGTACTATTCCACGCGGGAGCCCTTTCTCGAAATGGACGTGGACGAATTGCGGAAGACCTACGAAGTCAGCCTGTTTGGCGCCTTTCACGTCGCGCAGGCCGGCGCCCGGAAGATGGCGGCGGGGGGAAAGGGCGGCAGCATCCTCTTCATCAGCTCGGTCATGTCCTTCCTGCCTTTTCCCACGTCCCTCGCCTACTCTTCGGCCAAGGCCGGCATGAATCACATGGCCGCCATTATCGCCCTCGAGCTGCTGGAACATCGCATCCGCGTAAACGTGATCGAACCCGGATGGACCGACACGCCGGGCGAACGCCAGTACTCGACGGAGCAGGAACTGGCAGAAGGCGGCAGGAGGCTGCCCTGGGGACGGCTGGGCACGATCGAAGACCTGGGCAGGGCTGCCACCTTCCTGTGTTCCGACGCGGCGGACTACATCACCGGGGAAGTCCTGCGCGTCGACGGCGGGTTCTGGCTCAAGCGCGGCACGGCCTCCATCCAGGAGTGATTCCCGGCGCCACAAGGCATACCCTGGCATGACCGGGTATGACCAGGCATGACCAACCCGACCAAGCTGACCAAGCATGGCCAAGCTGACCGCGAAACCCATCTCCCTTAAAACCTCCATCCTGGGCCTGGCCTTCGCCTGCTGCGTCGCCTTCTGGGGACAGTACGCCTCCGCACAGCTGAACTACAACTACCTGACCTTCCCCCAGATGCCGCTGTGCCTGCTCATCCCCTTCCTGGCCCTGGTGCTGCTCCCGAACGTGCTGGTCCGTTCCGTGTCGAAGGACGCCGCGCTGACGCGTTCGGAACTCCTGGTCATCTTCGCCATGGGTCTGATCGCCGCCATGGTGCCGGACTGGGGCATGGTCCGGTATCTCATCAGCGTAATCACCGCGCCCTACTACTTCGCGAGCCCGGAAAACCAGTGGGAAGCCCACTTCTTCGCCTATCTGCCGGATTGGACGGTCATACCCAACGACAAGGGGCAGGTTTCGGACTTCTATGCCGGGCTGCCTTCCGGGGCTCCGGTCCCCTGGCAGGACTGGGTCGTTCCCCTCTTCTGGTGGATGTCCGCCCTGGGTACCTTGCTTTTCATCGGCGCCTGCCTGGTGGTGATTTTCCGGAAACAGTGGGTGGAACACGAGCGGCTCCGGTTCCCCATGGGCGAGGTGATCGTCCGCCTGCTCGAAACCGGAGGGAACACCTCCGGACGGTGGCCGGCGCTCTTTAGCAACCGGCTGTTCCAGGTAGGGTTTCTGGCCAGCCTGTCCATCATGGCGTGGAACATCATCGGTTTCTGGGACGTGCTTCCCCACATTCCGCTGCCCGGTCCGGTCTTCAACGTGGTCATCGATCCTTCTTTCCCGCCGATCCCCATCCGAATCGTGCCCTACGTCCTGTGCTTCGCCTTCTTCGTCAACGTCGAGATCCTGTTCAGCGTCTGGTTCTTCCAGGTGCTCGGTATCCTGGAGACCGGCCTGCTCAACCGCTTCGGCGTAATCTCGCCCGCCGAGACGATCGTACCCCGCGGACTGGTGTCCATCCAGTTCTGCGGCGGCCTGATCATGTTCGCTCTCATCGGGTGCTGGATGGCCCGGGACCACATCCGCAACGTCCTCCGGAAATCCCTGGGAAGGAAGAGCGATCTGCGGGACGAGAACGAACTGTTCTCCTATCGGACAGCGGTCATCGGTCTGTTCCTGGGCCTGGTCTTCATGACCGCCTGGTTGAACGCGATTGGGTTCTCCATTCCAGTCGCCCTGCTTTTCCTGTTCTTCCTTCTGGTGTTCTATTTCGGCATCGCGCGTGTCCTCGCCGAGGCGGGCCTGATCAACCTCGACCTGCCAATCAACGCCCACGCTTTCACGGTGGGGATGGTGGGTTCGGCCAACCTGTCCGGGTCGACGCTCACCGGCCTCGGACTGACCAACGCTTTCGCCCGGAACTGGCGGACCTTCACCATGGTCGGCCTCTCGCACGTCGCCTGGTGGCGGGACTATCTCGGTGAGAACCGGGGCAGGCTTTTCCTTCTGGTCTGCCTCGCTTTTGTCGCCGGGACGGCGATCTCGACGGGATACGTCGTTCATTCCGGGTATGCGGAAGGGGCGGACAACCTGCACATCAACCTGCGCAATACGGCGAACCTTTTCTTCGACCTGGTGGTCAAGTGGATGAAGAACGCCACGCAGATCACCTCGCTTGAAGTCCTTTTTCTCGCAGCCGGCATGGCGGTGAGCCTGGTGCTGGCGGTGGGCAGGTTCCTCTTCTACTGGTGGCCGCTCAATCCCATCGGTTTCGCCATCGGAGCTTCAGCGCCTATACGGGGCCTTGCGTTCACCCTGTTCGTCGCGTGGCTCGTTCAGGTGATCCTCCTCCGCATTGGCGGCGTCGGGCTCTACCGGAAAGCCCAGCCCCTGTTCCTGGGCATACTGGTCGGTTACGTGATCGGGGTCCTGGCGGCCTATATCGTCGACACCCTGTATTTCCCGGACACCCCGCACATCGCCGAGATCTTCTAGCCCGCCTGGCCCGCCTGGTCCATCTGGCACGCCCTACCAATTGTGTACCTGATGGCCCTGGCCGGGGAACCAGATGACATCCACCACGAGGGAAAGGGCCACACCCGCGGCATATCCCAACAGCACGCCGATCACGGCCGGCTGCATCTTTCGGTACATCTCGAATCCGCCCAGCCGCATCAGGAGGGATTTGATCAGCCAGATGGCGAAGATCGACGTAATTTCGAGATTGATAATGTCCGTGTATGCCACGGTGTAACCGATGGGGTGGAGAGGCCAGGCCGGAAACTGGTAATGCAGTAAAAAGAGTGCCGCCGTTATCGCGGCGCCCAGAAGCAGAAAATAGATTTCTTCGTAGGAGAGGGTGAAGGGGTTGTTGATCCACGTAACCAGTTGGTTGTAAAAAAGATCAGCCTTCAACGGAGTGAAATCGTGGGCGCCGGTCCCGGTCGCCCCCGCGTAGATCGTGTAACCGTTCGTGACGAGAAACGTGAGTACCAGCAGGACGCACACCGCGCCGAACAGTCCCTTTTTGACGCGCATGAATCCGTCGGTGGTCTTCAGGCTGTGCATCACCGACGATAGGCCAATACCCCGGTGATTGTGGGAAAAGGCGTGGGTAAGCCCCAGGGCCGTCAGATTAGAAGAGGACAGATTGCGCGAACCCAGGACGGCCACCGTCATCTCGTTCGAGTTTACCGGGAGGTCGAGGAAGACGAGTCCAGTCTCGGCGACGATGCGGGTCACGCCGATATATAGCGCCAGCGTAATCACGAGGAGCAGGACGGCCACATCGACCGTCATACCCATGCGGTTAAGCCAGAACAGGAGGTAGCAGATCCCGCCCGCTGCACCGAGCACCGCCGCGCGGTAGGACATCAGCTCCATGGAGTCGTCGGGTTCCATGGAACGCCCGGCAGCCTTGAGCCAGACCGCCTTCAGGTGGTGTCTCGCCACCCAGATCCCCCACAGCACGAATACCCAGAAGCCGCCGAAATGCTGTGTCTGCACGATAAACCCGGCGCCGCCGCCCACGCCGGACGCCGCAATGCCAAGCTGGTTGAGCAGGCTTATTTCCGTCAACGCCAGCAGGTGGAAGACCCAGATGCTCATCAGCACCTTCAGATCGGCGAAGAAGGCGAAGCACATCATGAAGATATTGAACTGCACTTCGGTGGGGGGAATCGAGGCCGCAAGCTGGATCTTGGTTCGAAATGCGGACCCGACGGGTATGGCGGGTATGCCGCTGAAGTAACTGACGCAGTTCCAGGCCAGCAGGGCGAAGGTGATCCCGAATCCCACCTGGAAGTATCTGTTTCTGATGAATTCAGGAACAGGACCGCCCCGGGTCGACTGGGCGATCAGCATCACGGGGATATGTACCGCGGGGAATGCCAGGCGTTCGTGCTCCACCCACTGCCTGCGGAAGATCACCGCGATGCAGGCCATAACCACGAACAACGCCCCCAGCATGCACATCCACCAGAACAGCGGAACGAGCCAGTCGAACCACATGTGCAGCGTCAGGCCGGTGCCCTCGTAGAAACCCCGCGCCGCACCCAGGTCGTCCCGGACGACCAGCCATCCCGGTAGGTGGTCGAAGAAGGATTCCGCCCAGCGGTTCTCCTGCGTGGCGTAGTAATAGGGAGAAGCGAGGGTGCCGAGAAAATAATCCACAAAGGCCTTGCCCGGGATCGTAGACGAAACCAGGCAGAAGAAGAAGAGCACGGAAAGCTCGCCTGCCGTAAACGCACGCCCCGGCCGCCAGCGTCTCAGTGGCAGCTGAATGCAGCAGATGACCAGCAGGAAGGAAATGAGCGCGGCGATCGAGAAATGGCTGAGCGTCAGCCGGGGCCCGTGCATCACGTAATTCGTATAAGGAGTCCAGACTGCGATTAAAACGGCCAGCACGGCCCCGGTGATCAATGCGCGCGGCGTCAGGCCGGTTGAGGTGCGGGGGGCTGGCGTTTCGTGGGACGAGTCGGACGACATTCGCGG
>JAJECR010000016.1 GCA_022821935.1 Candidatus Latescibacterota bacterium | reverse complement strand
CGGGGGACGGGAGACGGCATGATCAGGGTGGGGTCCTGCTGCATGGCCGGCAGGGCCGGCGCCGGCGCGCGCTGGTCTTCGGGTATCAGCGTCCGGGCCACGGCGATCTCGTCGCAGTGGGTGAATCGTGCGCAATGGGTGCAATCCTTCCATACCTTGTGCGGCAGCGTCTCCCGGTCGACCACCTCGAACCCGTGGCGTTCGAAGAAGCTGGTCTCGTAGGTCAGGGCGAAGACCCGGGCGACGCCCAGTTCTTCGGCTTCCGCGATCAGTTCGTCGACGATGCGTCCGCCGACGCCGCCGCCCTGGCATCCTCTCCGGACGGCCAGCGACCGGACCTCGGCCAGATCGTGCCAGACGATCACGAGGGAACCGCAGCCCACCACCTGCCCGCCGCGCTCGCCGACGACGAAATACCGGATGTGTTCGAAGAGGCGGTAGACCGACACCGGTAGGAGGATGTCTTCGTCGATGTAGGGCTGGAGGATCTCCATGATCTCGGGGACGTCCCCGATCACGGCTGGCCGGATGATGGTTTCTGTCCCATTCGAATCCGGCGTCCCAGACGCGTGCACTTTTTTCATGGCCGTCCTGCTCCCTTACCCGCCGCGCTTACCGTTCTTCTTTACCATATCCCAATCAAACACTTCCTATGATCTCGCGGACTTGTTCCTGCCGCTTATTTGCGCACCAGGATCTCGCGGGCCTGTTCCAGCTGGCGCTCGACGGACTCTTTGCCCGTCCCGCCGGGCAGGGCGCGTTTATCGGCGCTGTCGTCGAACCTGAGCTGCCTGATCGTCGCTTCGTCGAAATGCTCCGAAAAACGTTGGTACAGTTCGAGCGGAAGATCACGCAAACTGCATCCCCGGTTAATGGCCTCGTCCACGAGCGCCGCCACGATGCCGTGTCCTTCGCGGAACGGCACGCCGCACCGGGTAAGGTAATCCGCCAGGTCCGTGGACAGCATCGCGTCGTCCATGCTCCGGTTCACGCGCGCCTCCCTGACCTCCAGCGTCTCCCAGATCGCGGTGAAAACCGTCAGGGCGATCGTCACCGTGTCGATGGCGTCGAAAAGCTGTACCTTGTCCTCCTGCATATCCGTGTCGTACGCGTGAGGCAGGCCCTTGAGCATGGTTACGAGGGAGACCAGGTCGCCCAGGACGCGTCCGGCCTTGCCCCTGAGCAGTTCGGCGGCGTCCGGGTTCTTCTTCTGCGGCATGATGCTGCTGCCCGTCGCCAGACGCGGATGCTGCGTGACGTACCCGAACTCCGTGGACGACCAGATGACGAGGTCTTCGCTGGCCCGGCTGACACGGATCATCATGATGGTGCAGGCGGCGAGGAACTCCGCGATAAAGTCGCGGTCGCTCACCGCGTCGATGCTGTTGGGCGACAGGCCGTCGAAACCGAGTTCTTCGGCCAGAAACGCCCGGTCGATGGGGAAAGCGCTGCCCGCCATGGCCGCCGATCCGAGCGGCAGGATGTTGATCCGCTTGCGGCAGTCCACCAAGCGGTCCCTGTCCCGCTGGAGTCCGAAGAAAAGGGAAAGCGCGTAGTGGGCGAACCGGATCGGCTGGGCCTGCTGCAGGTGGGTATAGCCCGGGAAGATGACGTCCACGGTGCGTTCGGCCAGCCCCAGCAGGGCTTCCTGGCAGCCCCGAATCCGGTCCGTAATGTCGTCCACCACCTCGCGGAGATAGAGACGCTCGTCCGTGGCGATCTGATCGTTGCGGCTCCGGCCCGTGTGGAGTTTTCCGCCCACGGGACCCGTCTTCTCGATCAGACGTTTCTCCACCGCCATGTGGATGTCTTCCAGGTCCCGAGTGAGCGCATAGCTCCCGCTTTCGATCTCGCCTTCGATCTCTCCCAGGGCCTCTTCGATCGTCCGGCCTTCCTCACTGGTAAGCACGCCGATGCGCACCAGGCCCCGGGCATAGGCTATACTGCCCCGGATATCCACGCGAAACAGGCGGCGGTCCACGTCGATGGACGCATGGAAATCCTCCATCAGTTGCTTGAGTGTCTCGTCCCGGCTGTCGGTCATCGTTTTCCTGTTCCGTTCTTGTTTAAAGCCAATCACACATTTCGCGACTGACTCGCCGCGCATCACAGATTACTCACCACTTTACGGTTGCCTCACCGCGCCACAGTTGTCTCACCGCGTCACAGATGCCCCACTACTTTGCGGCTGACTCAACGCACGCCAGGGGCGACCTCAACGTGCGTCCAGTACCCCGCCGATGATCCCGAGCGCCTCGTCCACGTGCCGCTGATCAATCACCAGCGGCGGCGCGCAGCGGAGCACATTCTCGCCGGCCGTACCCAGGATCAGGCCCGCCTCCCGGCAGGCGTCCACGATGCCGCCGACTTTGTCTTCGAATTCCACGCCGATCAACAGGCCCGCCCCCCGGACTTCCCTGATGTCCCCGTGGGTTTCGGCGAGCGCGTTCAATCCGTCCGTCAGTTTCCCGCCTGTTTCCAGCGCCCGGTCCGCCAGGCCTTCGTCGATCATCTTGCTGACGACGGCGTGGGCCACGTGGCAGGCCACCGGATTCGCCCCGAAGGTGGAGCCGTGCATGCCCGGCTTGAGGACCTCCGCGATGTGGGGTTTCATCATCACGGCACCGATGGGCAGGCCGCCGGCCAGCGGCTTGGCCAGGGTCATCACGTCCGGTTCGATCCCGTGATGCTGGTAGGCAAAAAGCTTGCCCGTCCGGCACAGGCCGCACTGTATTTCGTCGAAGATCAGGGCAACCTTGCGTTCGTCGCAGATCCTGCGCAGGTGCGTCAGGAAATCCACGTGGGCAGGATTCACGCCGCCCTCTCCCTGGACGGGTTCCACCATCACGGCCGCGGTCCGCTCCGACGACACCGCCTCTTCGAGGGGTTCGATCTCGTTTAAAGGAAGGTAGACCATGCCCGGGAGCATGGGCTTGAACCCTTCGTGATACTTGGGCTGGGCCGTGGCGCTTACGGCGCCGTACGTCCGTCCGTGGAAGGCGTTCTCGAAGGTGACGATCTCGTGCTTGGACTCGCCGCCCACTTCCGACGCCCACCGGCGCGTGAACTTCAGGGCCGCCTCGATGGACTCCGATCCGCTGTTGCAGAAGAAGATCCTGGCCGGGAAGGCGTTTTCCACCAGCAGCTTCGCGAGTTTCACGTGGGGTTCCGTGTGGTACAAATTGGAAATGTGCATCAGTTTCGCGGCCTGCTGCGCCGCGGCGCCGATGATCTCGGGTACCCCGTGGCCCAGGGAGTTCACCGCGATGCCGCCCAGGAAATCGAGATACCGCCTGCCCTCGAGGTCGTAGACGTAGGCTCCGCTGCCCCGGTCGAACACAACCGGCGGGCGCACGTAAGTCGGCGCGATGTATTCTTCCTCCAGGGCGATGATCTCTTCGGTAGTCATGCTGTATCCTTTCATCCAGTGGTGCTTCGCCTCGGCCGGCAGTTCGCTTCGCCGCGGCCGGCAGTGAAGTCGCCTCGGCCGGTAGTAACGCCACGTCCTATACCGTGGTAACTACCGTACCATAAACACTTTCATCCGATGCCAATTCCTTCAGTAGCGTCCCCGGGCCCTGCCAGGCGATGATGCGGGCGCGACGGACGCCGTGGGACAGGCATTCGAGGGCGGAGCGTACCTTTGGGATCATCCCTCCCGTGACTTCGCCCGCTTCGATCAGTGTATCGGCCAGTTCCGGTGTCAGCCGCCGAACGGGCTGTCCGTCCGACCGGTAGATGCCGGCCACGTCGGAGATGAAGACGACGTCGTCGCAGGCCACGGCACGGGCGATGTCCAGCGCGGCGTGGTCCGCGTTGACGTTGTAGGTTTCCCCGTTCGTGCCCCCGGAAATAGGTGAGACCACGGGCGTGACCCGGTTCGACGCGCAGAGATCGAACAGCGCGGTATTCACCTCGACGATCTCGCCCACGAAGCCGATGTCCACGCCGTCCTCCCGGTACTTCTCCGCCCGCAACAGGCCCATGTCCTTCCCGCTCACGCCCAGGGCGTTCACCCCGCAGTGCTGGAAGCGCGAGACCAGTTCCTTGTTGACCTTGCCGGACAGGACCATTTCCACGATTTCGACCATGTCGCCGTCCGTGACCCGGAGGCCGTTCACAAAGGTGAACTCCTTTCCGAGCAGTTCCAGGTACCGGCCGATCTCCGAACCGCCGCCGTGGACGACGATCGGAAACACGTCCGGCATGTCCCGGAGATCGGCGGCCAACTCCTCGATCACGCCGCCCTGTTCGATGGTCGCGCCGCCCAGTTTTACCACGATGCTGCGGTTCATGATGGTTCCATTTGATTCGGCCGTTGTCTTATCCACCGGATATGACTCTTTGTATCCTGAACAGGCCTGCCATTGCGATATCATTCCCTTAGTTCTCAGATAAATCTCGTCGATCCCCGATCAGGTCCGCGAATCGATGCTAAATCAGCCCCGTCGTTTCATCCAGACCGCACATGACGTTCACATTCTGGAGGGCCTGGCCGGCCGCGCCCTTGACCAGATTGTCGATGGCGGAAGTGACGATGGCCAGGTCCGAACCGTCCACCCGGTCGACGCGCAGGTCGCAGTAGTTCGTCCAGGTCACGAACCGCGTCTCGGGATAGCCGGATTGCGACAACCGGATAAAAGGCTCGTCCCCGTAACGCTTCTCGTGCAGGGCGGCCAGGTCTCCGTTGGCCGCGCCGTTCTTCACGCGTACATAGGTAGTCGCCAGGATACCCCGGCTCATGGGCGTCAGGTGGGGCGAAAAGACGACGTAAGGCTGCTCGTCGGAGAACCTGGACAGTTCCTGCTCGATTTCACCCACGTGGCGGTGGGTGTGGCCGATGTTGTACGGCGTGATGCTGTCGTTCACCTCCACGTAGAGGTTGCGCAGCTTCAGGCCTCGGCCGGCGCCGCTGACCCCCGACTTGGCGTCGACGATGATCTGCCCGGCGTCTATCACGTCCGCTTCGAGCAACGGGGCCAGCCCGAGGATCACCCCGGTGGGATAGCAGCCCGGATTACCCACGAGATCGGCGGTCCGTATGCGGTCCCTGTTCAGTTCGGGAACTCCGTAGACCGCCGAATCGAGCAGCGACGAGGCCGTATGCGGACGGCTGTACCAGGACGTGTATACCTCCGGATCGTCGAACCGGAAATCGGAGCTGACGTCCACGACGCGTACGCCCCGGTCCAGGAAGGCGCCGACCCGGTCCATGGCAATCCCGTCCGGCGTGCAGAAACAGACCACGTCCGCCGGTTCTTGGGCGATAGCATCCAGGGATCTCAGCGTGATGTCCCGGTCCGGATCGACCCGGGGAAAGACCTCCCCGAGCTTCTGGCCGCTGTACTGTTCCGATGTGGCGAAAACGACTTCGATGCCGGGATGGCGAGACGCCAGCCGGTACAATTCCATGCCTGTGTATCCCGTCGCGCCGATAATGCCCAGCTTAATCATGTGCCTTCCCTCTTTTCCTTCATGATGGCCCTGACGCGCTTGAGCGTCTTCCTGGCCTGGGCGGTCGACTTGGTGATCAGGAGAATCGTATTCTCGCCCGCGACGCTGCCCACGACCTCCGGCCATTCCGCCTGGTCGATTGCTTCGCACACCCCGGACGCGTGACCGGCGGAGGTCTGCAGAACGACCTGGTTCATCGCTTCGTCCGCGCTGACGACGAAATCCCGGATCTCCCGTTCGACCAGTTCGTCCTGCGTCTCGACCGAGTAGTAGCGCGGCAACACGTACTTGTACTGTCCGTCCGCGAGGCGCGTCTTGATCACGTGCAGTTCCTTGAAATCCTTGGACAGCGTGCCCTGGTTGATGTCGATCCCTTCCGTGTGCAGGGCCGCGATGACCTCCTTGTGCGTATGGAAGTGGCCCTGCTCGATGAGCGATCGTATCGTTCCCTGGCGCTGGTGCTTGGCGTTCATGCTCGACCTTATGAATATTTATCTTTTAATTAGAATTTTTATTCCAATCTTGCACGAACGCAATATAGGCAGGATTCGGAATCCGTCAAGAAAAAACATCGATTACCGACTCAAAATCTAATGGAAGCGTTCTGATCCAGGTTGACAAACCAGCAGGAGGGCGTTTAATTTCAGGTATGATTTTTTAAATACGTTTTTCATACGGAGAAAATATGAAAATATCTGATCGAGGGCAGATTACCATTCCCAAGCGGCTGAGAGACCGCTTTGGCATGCATCGGGATGTCGAAGTGGTGATCACCGCGACGGAACAAGGTCTGTTAATTCAGAAACGAGCCGCGGCGCAACACCCCGTGGAACGCGTCTACGGCATTTTGGGCAGCGGTGGAAACACGGACGAGTATATAGAAGAAATCAGAGGAAGATGATCACTGCTGTCGACACGAGCATTTTGTTGGACGTGTTTCATTCCGACGCCCGCCACGGACCTGGATCCCTGGAAGCGCTGCGGGACGCCTACGACGGAGGCGCGATTCTCGTGTGCGATGTGGTTTACGCGGAACTCGTACCGGCTTTCGAGGATCGAGATGTCCTGGATGGAGCCCTGCGAGAGATTGGTGCGAGGCTGTCCCCTATCGATACCGAAATTGCGTACGAAGCGGGAACGCGCTGGATGCGGTATCGCCGTGCGGGCGGCCCCAGGGACCGGATCATCACCGACTTCCTCATCGGTGCACACGCCATGGTTTCGGCCGATGCCTTTCTGACAAGAGACCGTGGCTTCTACAAATCCTACTTCCCGGAATTGGGTGCAGGCTAGCCAGATCACCCCAGTCTATCCGCCGCCACACAGTATCAAAGCCAGGCCGCATCCGACAAAGGCCGCGAAGACGAGCCGGAAACATCCGATTTTCGGATTCTCGCTCATTGGCCCGTCCACCCCGGCCGCCTGAACGTGCCGGACTTGCCGCCCTCCTTCTCCACCAGAAGGATGGAGGCGATCTCCATGGTCCGGTCCACGGCCTTGCACATGTCGTAGATGGTCAGGGCGGCCACGGAGACGGCCGTCAGGGCTTCCATTTCCACGCCGGTCCTGCCGGACGCGACGGCCGTGGCCAGAAGGTCGATCTTCCCAGCGTCCTCGTTCAGGGTGATGTCGATCTCCACATGGGTCAGCGGGATGGGGTGGCACATGGGGATGAGGTCGCCCGTTCGTTTGGCCGCCGAGATGCCCGCGATCTTCGCCGTGGTCAGCACGTCCCCCTTGCCCATCTCGTCGGCGGCGATCTTCCGGATCGTCTCGGATGCGGCCCTTACTTCTCCATGGGCCACCGCCCGCCTTTCCGTAACCGGTTTCTCCGTCACGTCCACCATGCGGACGCGTCCCTTTTCATCGAGGTGCGAGAGGTCCATAGTCGCTCCGTTGCAAGGCGTTTCTAAGTATGGCTGACAGGGGAAGGGCTATCACCACCGCCACGCCGGCCTGGGTCAGATTGCCCGGGATCTCCGTCAGCGCGGCGACTCCTCCGAACAGCACCGATCCGGCCAGGTAGTATCCGGTCACCATCCACGCGCCGCCCGCAATGACCGCCACGAAGGCGGCGACCCGGCGCGGGCCGGTCCCTTCCCGCGCGCCCCGCGAATCCCCGGCGTCCCGGCCAACCCGGGCGCCCCATCCCGCGATCGTTCCGACCAGCATCCCTTCGATCCCCTTGATGACGAGCGTCCACGGCGCCCAGATAAAGTAGCCGCCCAGCGCGTCGGCCAGGGCGGAACCGACGCCGCCCGCGAGGCCGCCGATACGCCATCCGAAGACGAGGGCGATGGTCATAAGCATGGCGTCGCCGAGATTGATGTATCCCTGGGTGGCCGGATTCGGGATCCGGATGATCAGGGTCGCCAGCGTCATGAGCGCGATCATTAGCGCGGCCAGCGTGATGCTCCGTACGGTAACATGGGCCATTTCAACCGCCTATCCCTGCCAGTGGTACAGCATCAGGTATACCAGCACGCCGGTAACGGACACATACAGCCAGATCGGCAGCGTCCACCTGGCCAGCGGCGCGTGGCGCTCGAAACGACCCTTCAGCGCGTGGTACAGCGTCAGCACAACCATGGGTACGATAGCCGTGGCCAGGATCGTGTGGCTGATGAGGATGGTGAAGTAGACGTAACGCGTCCATCCCTCGCCGGTGAAGGGCGTGCTTCCATGGTAGAAGTGGTAGATCAGATAGGTCGTGAGGAAAAGGATCGACGCCGCTACGGCACCCAGCATGCATGCCCTGTGCGCGGCAATCCTGCGCTTCCTGATGTTCACATAGCCCGCGACCAGAAACGCCGCGCTGGTGGTGTTCAGGCAGGCGTTCACCAAGGGCAGATCGGACAACTCCAGCATGCATTACACCTTGTCATAGGCCATCACCGAGAACTGGACCAGGAGGAACACAAGCGACGCGAAAAACAGGTTGCGCGCCGAGGCCTGGGTCCGGGTCACGGTCAGGTGGATGGCAAAAGCGAGCAGGCCCAGGCCCGCGGCGAAAGCCGCGTAGAAATACAGGACCCCGGCGATACCGAGCATGGTCGGGACCAGACTGAAGGCGGTCAGGGCCAGGCAGTTGATCAGGATCTGCACGCTCGTGAACCGGCCGTCGGGATCGACGGCGGGCAACAGTTGAAAACCGGCGCGGGCGTAGTCTTCGCGAAAGAGCCAGGCCAGCGCGAGGGCGTGGGGCATCTGCCAGAGAAAGAGGATGGCGAACAGGGCGCCGGCCTCCAGCCCCAGTTCATTCCGGGCAGCCGCCCACCCGGTCACCGGGGGCAACGCGCCCGGGACCGCGCCGAACACGGTCGACAGCGTGGTACGGTGCTTGAGCGGCGTGTAGAGAAACAGGTAGGTGGCGGTGATCGCCGCGGTAACCGCGCTGCTCAGCACGTTGACCACCAGCGCCAGGTAGATCAGTCCCGCCGCCGTGACGGCCACGCCGAAGCCGAGGGCCTGACCGGGCCGCAACTTCCCGGAGGGGAGCGGGCGTTTCCGGGTGCGCCGCATCAAGGCGTCCCGGTCTCGCTCCATGAACTGGTTGAGGGCGAGCGTGCCGCCGGCCGCCAGGGTGGTACCGGCCAGCGTGTGAATGAGCCGCAGCCAATCCACGGGTCCCTCGGACCCCAGGTAGAACCCGACGCACGTGGTCAGCACCAGCATGACGACCAGGCCGGGCTTGGTCAGGGCGATAAAGTCCTTCATGGCCGCGGGCTCAGACAGAGACGTTCATGGTCAGCAGCACCAGGCCAAGCAGCACCGCCGCCGCGAAGAGCACGGCGCCCACGATGCCCGACGCCCTGGACTTGAATCCGATGCTGCCGTCTTCGAGGACCCGGGGTTCAAGGAGCCTGACCGCGTGATGTACGATCAATGCGATCACGATCAGCAGCTTGACGGTCATCAGGGCTTCGTACCCCGGTGGAAGCAGCGGGTAGAGTTCCGGCTGGGACGACATCGCCCGGGCGGCCACTCCGTCCATGATCCGGTTATACAGACTGAACGAACCGCTCACGACCAGGATGATGATCGCCGTCCAGGAAACCCGCCGGAATATGGCGCCGGTCCTGCGCATGATTTCCACGCGTTCCTCCGACGCCCTGCCCGACCGGAGCGCCGGGGTAAGCGCGACCAGGACGTAGAAGAACCCGCCTGCCCACAGTACGACGCCCAGTACATGGAGCCACATCCACAGAATCTTGGTATCCAACAACATACGCCGTCCTCCTCCCATTCCCGGGCGGGCCCCGGGTGGACCTTCGACCGGCCGCGGACCCGCGTGCCGAGGTTCAGGGCCGCCCATGCCGGGAAGCGGCCTTCTAACTCCTGCCAAAATGCCCGGACCGGACGGTCGCTGTCAATCAGTTTTTGGCTGCGCGGAACGGCGTCTCGGCCCGGTTGAAAGCAGTTGACACGAGCCGTCCGCGGGCTATAATTAAGGCGTGCTTCCCTGAAAGCCGAAAAGCGCCTGCGAAGCCCCGGGATTCATGCGCTGACCTTTAGACTATGCCCCAGCCGGATCGGAACGACCCGTACCTGTTAGGTCTTGACATCGGCGGCACCAAGCTGGCCGCGGTCGTCGCCGACTGGAAGGGAAACATCCTGCACAAGGTCCGTAGGCCGACAGAGGCCGGGCGGGGGCCGGAAGCGGTGGTCGCGTCCCTGGTGGACATGTCCCGCGAAGTCATGGCACGCGCTTCGCTCGCCACCGCGGACGTGGCCGGCGTGGGCGTCAGTTGCGGCGGTCCCCTGGACACCGAAACGGGCGTGGTCTATGCGCCGCCCAACCTGCCGGGCTGGGAGGAGGTGCCGCTGAAGGCGTGGCTCGAAAGCGCGCTGTCGCTGCCGGCCTTCGTTGAGAACGACGCCAACGCCGGCGCCCTGGCGGAATGGTCCTTCGGGGCCGGCCGGGGCTATCGCCACATGGTGTACATGACCATGAGCACCGGTATAGGCGGCGGCATCATACTCGACGGCAGGCTCTACCGCGGTCCGAACGACACGGCCGGCGAAGTGGGGCACATGACCATCGTCAAGGACGGACCGGCCTGCGGATGCGGCAGGCGCGGCTGCCTGGAATCCCTGTGTTCGGGGCCGTCGATCGCCAGGCGGGCACGGGAAAAGGTGCGAACGGCCCCCGGTTCGCTCATGTTTGAACTGGCGGACGGCGTCCTGGAACGCATCACGGCGGAAACCGTCATGGCGGCGGCCAGGAAAGACGATCCCTGCGCGCGGGAAATCGTGGACGAGACGGCCCGTTACATGGCCGTTGGCCTGGGAAACATCGTGAACATCCTGAACCCGGAGATCATCATCATCGGCACCATCCTGGTCAAGGCCGGGGATTTGCTGTTGGAACCCATTCGAAACTACCTCAGGCGCGAAACCTGGCTACGGGTCTACGACACCGTGCAGGTCGTGCCCGCCGGACTGGGAGACGCCGTGGGCGACCTCGCCGCCATCGCCGTGATCAGACAGGCGGCTCAAGCCATGCGGGCCGAAGGGAGCGTGTAGGTCATTGGACTGGAACGCGTTGGGACGGGAAGCCGTACAGCTGCTGAGCGAATACCTGCGAATCGACACGACGAATCCCCCCGGCAACGAAGATCGCGCAACCACCTTCCTCAGCCGCATCCTCTCTGAAGAGGGCATCGATTGCCAGGTTTACGAATCCGCCCCGGGACGTTCCAATCTCTACGCGAGGCTGGAAGGGGACGGTTCAAAGCGGCCCGTGGTGCTGCTGAGCCACAGCGACGTGGTTCCCGCCGACAGCGCATACTGGACGGTCGACCCATTCGGAGGCGTGGTCCGGGACGGCTACGTCTGGGGGCGGGGCGCCCTCGACATGAAGAACATGGGTATCGCGGAGCTGGTGGTGTTCCTCGCGCTGCACCGCAATCGCTTTCCACTGAAGCGGGACGTGATTTTTCTGGTCACCGCCGATGAGGAGGCCGGCGGATCGGCCGGAGCCCGGTGGATTACCCATAACCGTCCCGAGCTCGTCTCGGACGCGGAATTCCTGATAAACGAAAGCGGCAAAGGACGCCTTGAGAACGGCAAGGCCGTCTATTCCATCGACATCACCGAGAAATCCCCCTGCTGGATACGCCTGGTCGCCCGCGGCGAACCCGGCCATGGTTCCCGTCCCAAGCCGCATTCCGCCGTGAACCGGCTCATCCGGGCCCTTAACGCGATCATGAAATTCACGCCGCCGGTCAAGGTGACGGACGCGGCCGCATGCTACTTCGAAGGCATCGCGCATCTGCAGAAAGACGGATATCGCAAACGCTTCGAACGCATCCGCGAGTCCGTTCGGGACAGGGGGTTCCTCGCCGATCTGCTCCGGAACCAGCATCATGCGGCGATGCTTCGGAACACCATCTCGATAACCATGTTGCAGGGCAGCGATAAAATCAATATCATACCTCAGGCGGCGACAGCCGAGCTGGATTGCAGGCTGCTGCCGGGGGAAAGGCCGGAAGACTTCGTCCGGGAGTTGAAAAGGGTGGTCGACGACGACAGGATCGAGATGGAGACGATCCTGAACTTCGGCAATTCGTCGTCACCCTTCGATTCACTCCTCGTGGACGCCGTGAGGGAGGTCGTCTCCCGGTACCATGCCGATGTGGAGGTCGTACCGAACATGCTCTCAGGCTTCACGGACAGCCACTACTTCCGCGACCTGGGGATTCATTGCTACGGCTTCATGCCATTTCTGCTGGTCGACGATGATCTCCGCCGAATCCACGGCAACGACGAGCGCATCTCCGTGGAAAACATGGAACGGGGTCCGCGGATGCTCTACGAAGTGATCGAAAAACTCTGTGGTTGAAGGGAAATACTACGGTTGATTCCGAATTGAGGAGACGTTTATGGAAGCAATAAGAATTCACGAGTTCGGCGAACCGGGCGTAATGAAGCTCGAAACCTGCGCGGACCTCCAGGTAGGCGGCGGGCAGATCCTGGTGGACATACGGGCCGCCGGCGTGAACCCGGTGGACACCTATATCCGCGCGGGGACCTATGCCATGAAACCCGACCTGCCCTTCACGCCGGGCATGGACGGCGCCGGTACCGTCGCCGCCGTCGGCGACGAAACGGCCCATGTCTCTGTGGGCGACCGCGTGTATCTGGCCGGTACGCTTACCGGCTCATACGCGTCCCACGCCCTGTGCTCCGCGAGCCAGGTGCAACCGCTGCCCGATAATGTTTCCTTCAAGCAGGGCGCGGGGGTATACATCCCTTACGCGACGGCCTGGCGCGGCCTCTTCCAGCGCGCGGAAGGCCGGTCGGGCGAGACGGTTCTCGTCCACGGCGCCAGCGGCGGCGTGGGCATCGCGGCCGTACAGCTCGCACGGGCCGCCGGCATGACGGTCATCGGCACTGCCGGTTCGGAGCAGGGCGCGGCCCTGGTGGCCGAACAGGGCGCCCATTATGTGGTCAACCACCATGACGCCGGGTACACTGAACAGATCATGGATCTCACCGGCGGCCTGGGTGTCGACGTGATCATGGAAATGCTGGCCAACGTCAACCTGGACAAGGACCTGAACATGCTGGCCTATGGCGGGCGAGTGGTCGTCATAGGCAACCGCGGCGTCATCGAGATCAACCCCCGGGACGCCATGGCGCGTGACGCGAGCATCCTGGGCATGGTCCTGCTGCTGGCCTCGCCGGAGGACCTCGCCGCCATCCACGCCGGGTTGCACGCCGGACTGGAAAACGGAACGCTCAACCCGGTAGTGGGAACGGAGTTTCCCCTGGCCGACGCGGCCGGGGGCCATGTCGCCGTGATGGAACCGGGCGCTTATGGTAAAATCGTCCTGATTCCCTGACTCCCCGGTGCATAAAGGAACCCGCAATGGCTAATCCGCTCATTCAGCTCGCACGACATGGCCAGAGCTTCTGGCTGGACAACATCAGCCGCGACCTGATCTCTTCGGGCCGGTTGAGGAGACTGATCGAGGAAGACGGATTGAAAGGCATGACCTCGAATCCGGCCATTTTCGAGAAAGCCATCACCGGCAGCACGGACTATGACGCCGACATCGGGCATATGGCGGCGCAGGGCCGGAGCGCTGTGGAGATCTATGAGGCGCTGGCGATTTCGGATATACGGGAGGCCGCCGATCAGCTGGCCCCGGTCTATGACTCCACCGACGGCGCCGACGGTTACGTGAGCCTGGAGGTGTCCCCGGAACTGGCGTACGACACCGCCGGCACCATCGCGGAGGCCAGACGGCTGTGGAAGGCCGTGGACCGCGGGAACGTCATGATCAAGGTGCCGGCGACCAGGGCGGGGATTCCGGCCATACGGCAGTTGATCGGCGAGGGACTGAACGTCAATGTGACGCTGCTGTTTTCCGGGGAAGTATACGCGGAGGTGGCCGAAGCCTTTATCGGCGGCCTGGAGGACCGGCACGCGGCCGGAAGGCGGATCAGCGGGATCGCGAGCGTGGCCAGTTTCTTTATCAGCCGGATAGACACGCTGGTCGACGCCTTGCTGGCGGAACGTGCGGCGCAATCAGCCGATCCGGCGGAACGTGCCAGACTCATGGATCTGGTCGGAAAAACCGCAATCGCCAACGGAAAGACGGCCTACCAACGGTACAAGACGCTGTACGCGACGCCGCGCTGGAAGACGCTGGCCGGCAGGGGCGCCAAGGCCCAGCGGCTTTTGTGGGCCAGCACGAGTACCAAGAACCCGGACTACCGCGACGTGTTGTACGTGGAAGAGCTGATCGGCAGGGACACCATCAATACGCTGCCCGATGAAACGCTGAACGCCTTCCGCGATCACGGGCGCCTCTCCGATACCCTGGAGGCGGAAATCGGCGAAGCCAGGGCGGTCATGGCCAACGTCGAGCGCGCCGGGATTTCGATGCGCCGGGTCGCGGACCAACTCGTCGATGAAGGGGTGAAGAAATTCGTGGACCCCTTTGTGAAACTGATAGACGCCATCGAACAGAAACGATTGCAGCCGGCCTAGTTTCCGGCCGGCATCGCGACCAGGGAAACCGGTATCCCCTGGCCGGATGCGCGTTCGCCGGCGTCTCCTGGCCGGTCGCGTTCGCCGGCGTCTCCTGGCCGGTCGCGTGTTCACCGGCATCCGCGGAGGAATGCATGCAGCTGGGCATGGTCGGACTCGGCCGGATGGGCGGCAACATGACCCGGCGGCTGTTGCGGGGCGGCCACGAAGTCATCGTGTTTGACCGCGACAGCGAAGCAGTCGGCGAGGCGGTAAAGGCGGGGGCCACCGGATCTGATACACTGGATGATCTCGTGGCTGGTCTCGAAGCGCCTCGCACGGTCTGGGTCATGGTGCCGGCCGGCGACGCCACGGAAAAGGCCATTGGCGAACTGGCCTGCCTGCTGTCTCCGGGCGACACCGTCATCGATGGCGGGAACACCTGGTTCAAGGACGATGTCGCCCGCGCGGAAAAACTGGCTTCCGGGGATCTGCATTACATCGACGTGGGCACCAGCGGCGGCGTATGGGGCCTCGAGAGAGGTTATTGCATGACCATAGGGGGCCCCGCGGAGATCGTCGAACGCCTGGACCCGCTGTTCGAGACGCTGGCCCCCTGCCCCGGGAACGGCGGCGCGGTACAGGGAGGCGACGTATCAGGTTCGGATGCCTGCAACGCGTCAGGTTCGGATGCCCGCGACCATACCGATTCGAGCGGCGCGCCCGGATCGACGGCGACGAAAGGCTACGTGCACGTGGGTCCGGCCGGCGCGGGGCACTTCGTCAAGATGATCCACAACGGGATCGAATACGGCATGATGCAGGCCTTCGCCGAGGGGCTGGAAATCCTGCGCGAGTCCGGTTCCGACCGCGTGGATCCGCGCCATCGCTACGACCTGGATCTGCACGACATCGCCGAGGTCTGGCGACACGGAAGCGTGGTCAGTTCCTGGCTGCTGGATCTCCTTGAAATCGCCCTGCGAGAGGATCGGGACCTGTCCGCCTATTCCGGGTACGTCCAAGACTCGGGGGAAGGACGCTGGACGGTGCAGACGGCCATCGAGGAAGACGTGCCCGCCCACGTGCTCACGGCCTCGCTTTTCACGCGGTTCCAGTCGCGGCAGGAAAACTCCTACGCCATGCGGGTGCTATCGGCCCTGCGCCACCAGTTCGGCGGCCACGTGGAACAGAAGAAAATCGGGGGAGGATCATGATCCAGATCGCGCCATCCATCCTGTCCGCGGACTTCACCCGCCTGGCCGAAGAAGTACGGGCCGTGGAACGCGCGGGCGCGGACCGGATTCATATCGACGTGATGGATGGCCGGTTCGTTCCCAATATATCCATGGGGCCCTTCATCGTCGAGGCCATCGATTCGCTGACTGACCTGCCGCTGGAAGCCCACCTGATGATCGAGGAGTCGGACCGGTACGCCGGGGCGTTCATGGACGCCGGGGCGGACGTGATCATCGTGCACCAGGAGAACACGGTCCACCTTCACCGCGTGATCGAGTCCGTCCGGGAGCGGGGAAAGCAGGCCGGAGTCGCCCTGAATCCGGCCACGCCCGCCCAGGTCCTCGACGGGATCATCGACGATCTTGACCTGGTCCTGGTCATGTCCGTCAACCCGGGGTTCTCGGGACAGCGGTTCATCGAGTCCGTGCTGCCGAAAATCCGGCGAGTCCGCGAGACCATAACAGACCGGAAAATAGCCTGCGACCTGGAGGTAGACGGCGGCGTGAACGCCGACACCGCGCCGGCCGTCGTGTCGGCGGGTGTGAACATCCTGGTGGCGGCCACAGCCGTGTTCAAGCATCCGGACGGCGTCGCGGAAGGCATCCGGGTACTTCGCGAATCCGCCTGATCCCGGGATCGTCGATGTACAGCCCGGCGGTTCGTAATTCGGGACCTCCCGGCGTCGCGCAGATCGGAATCTCCCGGGTCGATAGTCCTTTTCCGGACCGCCAGCCCCCGTACCTCCATACTTCCTGTCCACGTTCCCGGCCATTGCAGTCGCTCCGTCAGACCACCGCTCTTTTCCAGGTTCCCTTGAAGAAGCGTCTCAGGGTGAGCAGACCCTGCAATACGGCCGCGGCGAGCCACGCGATCCAGATGCCCGTCACATCCAGACCGAGGGGAAAGGCCAGGACGTAGGCGAACACCAGCATGATGCCCCACTGGGAGATCAGCGTGTAGTAGAGGGACGGGCGGGTCTCGCCGCCACCGGCCAGCACACCGCTGGCCACGATGGACAGCGCGGAGAAAACCTGGGCGATGGCGAAGAAGCGCAACATGACGGTACTCATGCCGAGGACCGTTTCATCCGCCGTGAAGATGGCCGAGATCCCGTTGGCGAACAGCCAGATCACGGCCGAACCCGCCACGATCAGGACCATGCAGAGCAGGATGGTCTGTCCCCCGTACTGTTCGGCAGACCGGATCTGGCGGCCGCCCAGCCGCTGTCCGACCAGGGAGGTCGCCGCGACGGAGAAGGCCAGGGCGGGCATGATCGCGAAGAGCCGGATCTGAAACCCCATGGTCAGGGCCGCGATGGCGGCCGTCGGGCGGCTTACCCCCGATACCACCCGGTAGAGGAGCACGCGCGCGCCGTTGCGGAAGAAGCCGGACGCGCCGGAGGGAAGACCGATATCCAGCATGCGGGACATGATGCTCCAGTCTGGTCGTAAGCGCCAGTTGCGGGAAAGACGTACCTGTCCGCGGCCCCGGACCAGGATCGCGAGGCCGATTACGCACCCGGCCAGCCGGGAGACGATCATGCCCACGGCCGCGCCGGCCACGCCCAGCGCGGGCAGTCCCCAGGTCCCGAAGATGAACCCGTAAGAGATCGCGCATTTCACGATTATGACGATTACGGATATCTTGAGGGGTGTGCGGGTATCGCCGACGCCCCCGAAGATGGCGCTCATGACGTAGTTGAGAATCATGAAGATCATGCCGGCGAAGTAGAGTCTCAGGAAGAGGATGCCGTGGGTGAGCACTTCTTCCGGAGCGCCGAGAAGGACCAGCGCGGGCCGGGTGAGCACGATACTGACGACTGCGAGGCCCAGGGCCAGGTACGTCCCCATCAGGATCGCCTGCTGGCCGGTCCGGCTCACGTCGCCGTGCCTGCCCGCCCCGTAGTACTGGGCTACCAGCGTCCGCGTTCCGCCCGTGATCGAAATGGCCATGACCATGACGATGAATACGATCTGCCGGCTCATGCCGATGGCGGAGATCGCCGCGGGGCCGAGGAATCCCACGAAATAGATGTCAACGAGACCTTCGGTGGCGTCGATCAGCGAAGCGACGACAACGGGCCAGGCGATGGCCCAGACATGACGGAGAACCTGGGAAGGCGGGATCTCTTCGTCGGCCGGTTTCGGGGAAACGGCAGCATGGTCGGGCATGGCCTGTAATGTACGTTTGCAGGAGGGGAGCGGCAAGGCAATTCACCCGGGGGCGATGAGTGCCCAAGTCGTTGTCTGCGCGACAGATAAGAAAAGGGATGACAGGACAAACGGTTCGCTGTATATCTATTCTGTCACGAATCCGCAACCCGGAATCGGACCTACTTGACGGGATGGGCCGTGTTGAGCAGGAGGCATGAAGATGCGTGAAATGCGAGGAACGTTATGCTCTACGGTACCATGGGCGGCGATCGTCCTGGTACTCCTGGTAATGCTGGCGTGCGGCAAGAAGGACCCGGTAGCGCCGGAGCCGCCGGAACCGATGGAGCCGGTGGCAAGACCCGCGCTCAAGATCGGCCTGTTGATTGATTTGTCCGCGGGCGGATCGGAACACGGCGTACTCATGCGGCGGGGATTCGAAATGGCGATCGCGCATCTCAACGAGGAGGGCGTGCACGGCGTGCCGGTCGAGGGCGTGGTGGCCGATACGGAGCTGGACCGGGAAACCGCGGTATCCGAGGCGAAGGACCTCGTCGAAGATAGGGAGGTCCATGGGATCGTGGGCGCCTGGGCAAGTTCCTCGACGCTTGCCGTTATGGAGGACGTGATCGCGGATGCCGGCATTCCCATGATCTCGCCGGCCTCTTCTTCTCCCATGCTGACGACCGCCATGGATAACGACTTCCTGTTCCGCACCACCCTGTCCGACCAGGACCAGGGTCCGGTCCTCGCGAAGATCACGCTGGAACAGGGATATGGCAACGTGGGCATGATCTACCGCGACGACGTCTGGGGCCGGGGCATCGCGGACGCTTTCGAGAATGCGTGGGAGGGTAAGCTCATCAGGGTCGCTGCGGATCCCGAAAAGACGACCTTTGTGGATGAACTGAAAGAAAGCAAAGGCGTCCTCGAAGACACGCAGGCGCTGGTCGTCCTCGCTTTTCAGCCCAACCAGGAAACCATGGTGCGCGAAGCGCTGGACCACGACCTCTACAAAGTGTTCATCTTCGGCCCCACCGGCCGCAGCCTGGACCTGGTCCGTTCAATCGGTCCGGAGCACCTCGCCGGAATGATCGGTACATCGCCCGGCTCCGCGCAGGACACGCCTTCGGCGCTGGCCTGGGAAAACGGGTACAAGAGCACCTATGGCAACCCACCTCCGTTCCCCTATGTGAAGCAGACGTATGACGCGACCGTGGCCCTGGCCCTCGCGGCCCAGGCGGCGGACAGTCTGGATGGAGCGGCCATCCGAAACCAGCTTCGTACCATCGGAAGACCCCCCGGTGAACTCGTTATTGCCGAGGCAAGCAGCATCGCGAACGGGTTACGCATCCTGGCCGACGGCGGCGCGATCAACTACGAAGGCGCGGCCATGCCCCTGGACTGGGACGAGAACGGCGATCTCGCGACGGGTTTCGTGGCGGTCTGGCAATTCACCCCCGCCGGCACCATCGAAGTCATCCAGACGGTTCCGTTCGTACACTAAGCCGGGCGGGCCTGGACGACATGACACGCCTGGACAACAAAAGGGGGTCGCGCGTCCGCGCAACCCCCTGAATCCGCTACGTTTGTGTGGAATGACCCCAACGGGATTTGAACCCGTGTTGCCGCCGTGAAAGGGCGGTGTCCTTGGCCAGGCTAGACGATGGGGTCGCGTGCTTCCAAAGCCGCCCTAAAATACGGGGCGGGACCTCGTAACGCAAGCCTTTTTTACCCTTCGTAACCCATATCCTTCCATATGCGCTGGGCGTACCGAACGTGCTCCGGATCCAGATCTCGACGGCCGCGAATACTGGGCGGCGGCTGTCCCGGTCCGGCATGTCCGGGCCAGGGCGACCAGTGGTCGTCTTCCAGGGATTTCCGGGCGGACTCGTCCCTGAAATCGGGCACTTCGAAGGGGCGTCCGTCCTCCAGCGCGCTTTTCCAGGCCAGAATGCCGACGGAGGACATGGCCACGCCGCGGTACACGTCCAGGAAGGGCTGTTCCCCCGAACGGATGGCCCGGGCGAAGTGGAAGCTGGTCCAGAAGTCTCCCCCGCCGTGACCGGCCTGGCGCGCGAGATCGCCGTGTTCGGGCCAGTCCGGTTTATAGACCCGTTCCGCCTCCTCGCCGGGTTCCAGGTGCCACGGCTCATGCCACACCCGCACCTCTCCCGGTCCGAAGTAGCCGGGTCCCCGCGTGATCTCCATGGCGCCCCGTTCGCCGTGCAGACGGTACCAGTTGCTGTGGCCGGGCATACTCAGCCCGAAGACGCGAAAGACCGCGCCATTGTCCATGCGGCACAGGATGACGGATCCGGGATCTCCCCGCCTGAGGGTCAGGGTCCGCGTGGGACGGTCGATTGAAAGGGCATTGACGCTGACCGACCGCGTACCGGTTATGTAGACCAGCGGGGCCAGGGCGTGGGTGCAGTAATAGGTGGAAGGAATCCACGCCCTCCAGTGTTCGAAACCCGGCGAAAGGCGCAGGCTGTCGTCCCGGGCCATGGGGTGGTTGTACTCGCCCTCGGCGTAGGTTACCTCGCCGATCTCTCCCGCGCGGTAGAGCCGGTGCATCTCCTGGTTGAAGACGGTGTATGGGTAGTTCTCGGCCAGCATGTAGATCAGGCCGGACTCCTCCACGGCGCGGCAGAGCGCGACCCCCTCGGCCAGGGTGGCGTTCGAGGCCGTCTCGCTCATGACGTGCCTGCCCGTCCGCAGGGCCTTTATGGCGAAGGGCGCGTGTTCGTGAAAGTAGTTGGCCAGGACGACGGCGTCCATGTCGTGGGCGAGGAATTCATCGTAGTCGGTGTACGCGGCGACGGAAAGGTCTCCGGCCAGTTCGCGCAGCCGCTCCTCCCAGATGTCGCACAGCGCGACGAGCTGCATGCCCACGGCGCCGGACGCGCTCTGCGCGAAACTCTTGCCGCGCCCTACGCCCACCACGCCCACGCGGATCGGCTGGCCGCTCATGATTCGTCTTCCTTCATGATGCCTCTTCGTTCATGCCGCATCCAACATGGCTGACTCTTAAGCCGGGACGGCGCTTCCTCTGTCCTTGCCGCGTCCTTCATGATGCGTCCCTTACGACAGGCCTATTAGCCCTGGCATGTCCGTCAGCCGCCGGATGGAGGGCAGTCGATAGCGTCCATACTTGTCATAGCGGTCGATGAGGAGGGCGTCCAGGCCGACCCGTTCCGCGGGCAGGATGTCCTCCTCCGGGTAGTCCCCGATGTACAGGATCCGGTCGAGGGGCGTTTCCGCGCGATCGATAGCCATGCGAAAGATACGCTCGTCGGGCTTTTCGCAACCGGCTTCGGCCGAAACGACGAGGAAGGAGAAGTACCGTTCCAGGTCGTGCCGTTCCAGGACGAGGGAAAGGTGTTCCGACCAGTTCGACAGCACGCCGAGGCGCACGCCGAGGCCCCGTAGTTTTTCCAGCGTGGGCCGGACGTCGCCATAAACGTCCAGGTACCTGCCGTCCTGGAACCGGTCGTAGTACTTCCGCAAACCGGGCAGGAGATCGCCCTCTATGCCCGCCGTATTAAACACATGGGCGTAGAGATCCAGAAAGTACCGCCGCGTCTGTTCCGGCGTGCTCATGCGGCCTTCACGCTTTCGGAACCGGGGTTCCTCCTCCATGGTCTTCGCCAGCGCCGATTTTACCTGATCCAGCGTTACCGGCGTTCCGAGTTCCGCGGCCGCGACGACGAAGAACTCCTCGAAGAAATCCGGAGAGTCCCTGCCGACGAGCGTACCCGCGGCATCGAAGATCACGGTGTCGTAGAACATGGTTGATCCGTACCGCCGCCTCGTCACTCCGCGGGCATGCCCCATTTCTCGGCGGCGAGCGGCTTCACGGCGGGGTTTACGAGGCCATCGTCGGGCCACCGTCCGCTGAGGATGCTGACCAGTTGTCGGCCGGCTTTCTTGGCGCGCTCGATGCCGCCCCTTACTGACGCCGAAGCGTAGTGAGGCGTAAGCACGACCTGTTCCATCGACCGCAGCGGGTTGTCCGGGGCGGGTGGTTCCTGTTCCTGCACGTCCAGCCCCGCGCCGGCGAGCCACCCTTCCCGCAGGGCCCGGATCAGCGCCTTTTCGTCCACGACCTTGCCGCGGCCCGTATTGATGAAGTATGCCGAGGGCTTCATGCTCCGGAAATCCTGCTCCCCGATGATGTGATACGTCGCCGGTCCCAGGGGTACATGGCATGAAACGAAGTCCGATTCCCTGAACAGGGTTTCCTGGTCCACCATGGTCACGCCCCAGGGATCGGCGTCGGCCTGGGTTACGAAGGGATCGCAGGCGATAATGCGGAGATCGAAACCGGCGGCGATTTTGGCCATGGCCCGCCCGATGTTCCCGAAGGAAACCAGCCCGAGCGTCTGCTCGTAAATCGGCTGTATCGTACCCCGGCTTACGGGGGTGCCCTCGAGCATGGACCGGTTTATGGGCATCAACCGGCGGGCGCACGCGAGCAGCAGCATCATGGCGTGTTGGGCGACCTCCCGTTCGAACACGCCCTGTATGTTGTATACGATAATGCCCCGCTCCGTGGCCGCTTCCACGTCGATGAAGTCCACGCCGATCCCGCCCGCGCCCACGACGCGTATGCGTTCAGGCAGGCATTCCACCTGTTCCCTGTCAAAAGTCAGGCCGCCCTGGGTGAAACCGTCCACCTCCTGAGCCTCAACCATCATTTCCTCGTGCGTGCCGAAGGGACGGATCTTGAGTTCGGCGCCAATGGTTTCCAGTTCGTCCCTGATATACTGGTTGGGACCGGGATTGTCGGGATTGCCGGGCGCGAGAATGGTAAATCGAGCCATGCGGACTCCTTCGGATAGGGGTATCGGGGCACTTGCGACCTGTCAAAAGTAACGCGGGATCAGGGGAATGGCAACATGAGAATTCGAAGATGATACGATGCCGTTTTGCGCCTTGTTTGAAGGGACCGTCACAAACCTCGGGGAGGGCGGGAAACCGGTGGTCGAGGTATCCAATAATCCCTTGCCCTGATTGAAATATCGTTAATTTTAGAGGAGATCGATTATATCGGATACGGACAAGTTCTGGCAGCCGAATTGTCCTGTGCAGTAGAAGTTCGATCCTGCGCGAACCCCAAACGACCTGTGGCGTTGTACCCTCCCGGAGGAACCATGCAATCATTCACCCTGTTGCTGACCGGCCTTTGTTTCATCGCGCTGACCGCCGTGTGCGCGCCGGCGGAAGAACCCATGCCGGAAGACCCCGTCGAACGCGCCAAAGCACTCCACGCAAAAGTCCCACTGATCGACGGACACAACGACCTGCCCTGGCAGATCCGCAGGAAGGCGAACCGCGACGTGTGGGCCATGGATATCGCCGAACCGCAACCGGACCTGCACACCGACATTCCCCGCCTGCGCGAGGGCATGCTGGGCGGCCAGTTCTGGTCGGTTTACGTGCCCGTGTCCATGCAGGGCAAGGAAGCGACGCGGGCCACCCTTGAGCAAATCGACATCGTTTACCAGATGATCGCGCGGTACCCGGACACGTTCCAGCTGGCCACGACGGCCGACGAAGTGGAAACCGCGTTCGCGGCCGGCAGAATCGCGTCCATGATAGGCATTGAGGGGGGCCATTCCATCGACTCCTCCCTCGGCGCCCTCCGCATGTTCTACCGGCTGGGCGTACGCTACATGACCTTGACGCACGGCCTCAACATTCCCTGGTGCGATTCCGCCACGGATACCGTGGGCGTCGACGGCCTGACGAAGTTCGGAGAAGAAGTGATCCAGGAGATGAACCGCCTGGGCATGCTCGCGGACCTGTCTCACGTTTCCGCGGCGGCCATGCGGGACGTCCTCGCGGTATCGGAGGCCCCGGTCATCTTCAGCCATTCCTCGTCCTTTGCCATGTGCAACCACGTGCGCAACGTCCCGGACGACGTCCTGGTACAACTGGCCGAAAACGGCGGGGTAGTCATGGTCACCTTCGTGCCGGGCTACATCTCGGAAGAAACCCGCCTGCACGGCGTGAAGCGCAACGAGGAGCGAGCGCGGCTCGAGTCGATACCGGGCAGTACGGATGAATCGGTGGCCGAAGCCATGGCCGCCTGGAACGAGGCCAATCCCACGCCGCCCGCCACACTCGCCCAGCTGGCCGACCATATCGATC
>JAJECR010000076.1 GCA_022821935.1 Candidatus Latescibacterota bacterium | reverse complement strand
CTGGGTTATCCTTCCACCTCGATGCCCATGCTGCGGGCCGTCCCTTCGATCATGCGCATGGCCGCCTCCGTGTCGGCGGCGTTCAGGTCCGGCTTCTTCAGTTCGGCGATCTGCCTGACCTGGTCCCGGGTGACTTTTCCGACCTTCTCCCGGTTCGGTTCGCCTGAAGCCTTGGCCAGCCCCGCTTCGCGCTTGAGCAGCACGGCGGCGGGAGGCGTCTTGGTGATAAAGGAAAAACTGCGGTCGGCATAGACCGTGATCACGACCGGTATGATGAGACCCATCTGATCCTGGGTCTTCGCGTTGAATACCTTGCAGAACTCCATCGGATTGACGCCGTGCTGACCGAGCGCCGATCCCACCGGCGGCGCCGGATTCGCCTGGCCTGCCGGCACCTGCAACTTGATCACCATGGATATTTTCTTGGCCACAAAATCCTCCTACGTAACGTGGGAGACCTGGAGGAAATCGAGCTCCACCGGGGTTGCACGTCCGAATATGCTCACCATGACCTTGAGCTTTTGACGATCCGGGTGTATCGCCTCCACAACGCCTGTGAAATCGGTAAAGGGCCCATCGGTCACCTTGTCCTGGTCGCCGGTCCGGTAAGGGATTTCCACGCCTTCGCCCTTATCCTTGTGCGGCTCGTCCCGGTGCAGAATGCGGTTGAGTTCACTCTCCCGAAGGGGCTGCGGCCTGGGGCCGCTTCCTACGAAATGGGTAACGCCCGGCGCGTTGGTCACCAGGTGCCAGGAATCGCGGTCCATCTCCATTTCCACGAGGACATAGCTGGGGAAAAGCTTGCGTATGGTGGACGTCTTCTTCCCCTGCTTCATCTCCACGATTTCTTCGGTAGGGATGAGGATCTCGCCGATTTTCTCTTCCAGCCCTTCCCGGACCTTCAGTTTTTCCAGGTGGGTCTTCACCTTGTTTTCATGACCTGAATAGGTATGGATCACATACCAGCGCTTGTCCATGACTCACCTCATCATCTCTCGCTACGCGTCAGGCCCCGAGCAAACGGCTCAGTATGATGGACAGAATGAAATCGATCACCCCGGTGAAGGCCGCCAGGATCAGCGTGATCACGATGACCACGGTCGTCGAACCGATCAATTCGTTCCGGCTCGGCCAATTCACCTTGGAGAGTTCCGTCCTTACCTCTCTCAGAAAGTCTACCGTGCGTTCGTACATATACCGTGTTTCGTGCTGAATGGCCGTCCGTCATCTGTCTTTTCGGTACGTCACGGCCAATCAAATGGTTCGCTATTCGCCGTTCACTGTGTTCGTCGCGCGATCCCGCGTGCGCCCGCGCGCATCGCATAAAAAGGCAGGCCGGAACTGTGGTTTCCGCTCAGTTCGAGTCGCCGGCCTGCGATTTTGCGTGTCTGCTATGTCAAAATCATCCGGACCAGACGGGTGGAGACCGATTCGGTCGTTCCGACCCGTGTGCATGCGTGTACGCGCCAATACCTTCCGTTACTCGATGACTTCGGTTACGACGCCCGCGCCGACGGTTCTTCCGCCCTCCCTGATGGCGAAGCGGAGTTCGGTGTCCATGGCAATGGGCTGCATGAGGTTGACTTCCATGTCGACGTTGTCCCCGGGCATGACCATCTCGACGCCGGAGGGCAGCGCGACCGACCCGGTCACGTCCGTGGTGCGGAAGTAGAACTGGGGCCGGTAGTTGTTGAAGAAGGGGGTATGCCTTCCGCCTTCCTCCTGCTTGAGGACGTAGACCTGGGCCTTGAACTTGGTATGGGGCGTGATGGACCCGGGCTTGGCCACGACCTGACCGCGCTCCAGGGACTCCTTGTCCACGCCTCTGAGGAGCAGACCCACGTTGTCGCCCGCCCGCGCGTCGTCTAAGAACTTCCTGAACATCTCGATGTCGGTGACGACGGTCTTGCGCGTGTCCTTGATGCCGATGATCTCGACCTCGTCGTTCTTGTTGATGACGCCGCTCTCCACGCGTCCCGTGCCGACGGTGCCCCTGCCCGTAATGGAGAAGACGTCCTCCACGGGCATGAGGAAGGGCCGGTCCTCGTCTCTTACCGGGGTGGGGATGTAGTCGTCAACGGTCTCCATGAGCTCGGTGATGGCCGTGGTGGCGTCGGAACCGGCCTCGCCTTCCATGGCCTGCAGGGCGCTGCCCCTGATCACGGGGATGTCGTCGCCGGGAAAGTCATAGGAGGAGAGCAGTTCCCTGACCTCGAGCTCTACGAGTTCGAGGAGCTCCTCGTCGTCGACCTGGTCGCACTTGTTCAGGAAGACGACGATGGCGGGCACGTTGACCTGGCGCGCCAGGAGGATGTGCTCGCGGGTCTGGGGCATGGGCCCGTCGGCCGCGGAGACCACCAGGATGGCGCCGTCCATCTGGGCGGCTCCGGTGATCATGTTCTTGATGTAGTCGGCGTGTCCGGGACAGTCCACGTGGGCGTAGTGCCTGTTGGCGGTCTCGTACTCGGCGTGGTGCACGTTGATGGTGACGCCGCGCTCCTTCTCTTCGGGCGCGTTGTCGATCTCGTCGTAATCCTGGAACTCGGCCAGCCCCTGCTCGGCCAGGACCTTGGTGATCGCCGCCGTCAGGGTCGTCTTGCCGTGGTCCACGTGACCGATCGTGCCGATGTTCACGTGGGTCTTGGTACGCTCGAATCTTTCCTTCGACATGCTGCAAATCCTCCAGATATTAAACCGTTATGCGCCGCCGCGAATCTTTTCCAGAATCTCTTGTTTGATACTCTCGGGTACTTCCGAGTAATGCGAAAACTGCATGGTGGACACGGCCCGCCCCTGCGTGGCGGATCGCAGCGCCGTCGCGTAGCCGAACATCTCGCTTAAGGGAACGGTGGCCGCCACGACCTGCGCGTCCGTCCTTGGAATGATCCCGCCGATGCGGCCGCGCCGCGCGTTCAGGTCGCCGACCACGGTGCCCACGTATTCGCTGGGAACCGCCACTTCCACGTCCATGACCGGTTCCAGCAACGCGGGGTCGGCCTTGCGCATACCGTCCTGGAAGGCCATGGAGGCCGCCACCTTGAAGGCTACTTCGGACGAATCGACTTCGTGGTAGGAGCCGTCGTAGAGCGTGACCTTGACGCCCTGCACCGTGTACCCGGCAAGCACGCCGTTATGGGCGGCTTCCCGCACGCCGGCCTCGACCGATGAGATGAACTCCCGCGGGATGACGCCGCCGACGATGCCGTTCACGAATTCGACGCTGTCCCCGTCGCCGTCCCTTTCCTCCATGGGCTCCATTTCGAGCCATACGTGGCCGAACTGGCCGCGTCCGCCCGACTGCCGGACGAAACGCCCTTCGCTCTTCACGGCCGTGCCGATGGTTTCCCGGTAGGCGACCTGGGGCCGCCCCACGTTCGCTTCCACGCGGAATTCCCTCAGCATGCGGTCTACCAGGATCTCGAGATGCAGTTCACCCATGCCTGATATAATCAGCTGGCTGGTTTCTTCATCGGTATGTACGCGGAAAGTAGGATCTTCTTCGGAGAGTTTCTGGAGGGACTGGCTGAGCTTCTCTTCGTCTGCCCGGGTCTTGGGCTCGACCGCGACGGACATCACCGGTTTGGGGAAGTCCATCGCCTCGAGGGCAATGGGCCATTCCGGGTCGCAGAGGGTGTCGCCCGTCACCACGTCCTTGACGCCCACCAGCGCCACGATGTCGCCGGCTTCGGCGGCCTTGAGCTGTTCCCGCTTGTTGGCGTGCATCTGCAGGATACGGCTGATCCGCTCGCGCCGGTTGGTCCGGGTGTTCAGCACGTAACAGCCGGCGGGCAACGTGCCGGAGTAGATCCGGTAGAACGCCAGCTTGCCCACGTGGGGGTCTGTCATGATCTTGAAGGCTACGCCGGAAAGCGGCGCGTCGGGCAGGCTCTCCCGCGTCTCCTGCTCACCGGTCAGCGTGTTCTTGCCCGATACCGGGGGGACGTCCTGGGGCGAAGGCAGGTAGTCGATGATCGCGTCGAGCAGCGCCTGCACGCCCTTGTTGCGGAAAGAAGAACCCACCAGGACGGGGATCAGGCTGACCGACAGCGTGGCGCGGCGTATGGCGCCCTGCAGTTCGGATACCGTCGGCTCCTCGCCGGCCAGGTAGGTTTCCATCAGTTCCTCGTCCACTTCGGCGAGACCCTCTATCAGCTTGCTCCGGTGCTCCGCGGCGTAGTCGGCCAGGTCCTTCGGAATGTCGTGCTCGTCGAAGGTGGCGCCCATGTTGTCTTCATGGTAGCTGCGCGCCTTCATGGTAACCAGGTCGATGGAACCGGTAAACAGGTCGCCGGTGCCGATGGGGAGCTGGATCGGAAGGGCGTTGGCCCCGAGCCGTTCGTGCATCATGGAGACGACCTGGTGGAAGTCCGCCCCGACGCGGTCGATCTTGTTCACGTAGGCGATGCGGGGCACGCCGTACTTGTCGGCCTGCCGCCACACGGTCTCGGACTGCGGCTCGACGCCGCCCACGGCACAAAAAATCGCCACGGAGCCGTCAAGCACGCGCAGCGATCGTTCCACCTCGACCGTGAAATCCACGTGACCGGGCGTGTCGATGATATTGATCCGGTGGTCGCGCCAGAAGGACGTCGTGGCCGCGGACGTGATCGTAATGCCCCGTTCGCGTTCCTGCTCCATCCAGTCCATGGTCGCGGCGCCGTCGTGGACTTCGCCCATTCTGCGCACCCGGCCCGTATAATAGAGGATACGTTCCGTGGTGGTCGTCTTCCCGGCGTCGATATGGGCCGTGATCCCGATGTTCCGGGTCTTTTCCAGGTTCGCTTCGGAACCCTGCTTGCGGGTTGCTTCGGACATTTTCTCTTTCGGTTTGATCGTTGTTTCAGTCACTGCGTCATCTACCTCATAAAGTACGGATCATCGCGAGGGATGATCCGTTTTTACTGTTTCGACGTGATATCGATACGTCTCTACCACCTGTAATGGGCAAAGGCCCGGTTCGCTTCCGCCATCCGGTAGGTTTCTTCCTTGCGGCGGACGGCGGCGCCCTCCCCTTTGGCCGCGGCGCTGAACTCCCCGGCCAGGCACTCGTACATGTTTTTCTCCGAACGGGCCCGGGCGGCGTCGATGATCCAGCGTATCGCCATGGCCCGCTGCTGGTCGTCCCTCACTTCCACGGGTACCTGGTAGGTCGAACCACCTACCCGGCGGGATTTGACGTGCACGACGGGTCCCACGATCTTGATCGCCTTCTCGAACACGGGCAGCGGTTCCTGACCGGTCCGTTCTTCGATCAGATCGAGCGCCTGGTAGAATACGCGTTCCGCGACGCTCTTCTTCCCCTTGCGCATCAGTCCGTTGATGAACTTGGACACCAGGACGCTGTTGTATTTCCAGTCCGGTTCCGGCTCCCGTCTTACGACTTCTTTCCTTCTTGCCATCTCGTACTCCCCGCCGGCAGGCTGAGCTTTCTTCAGCCTACTTGGGTTTCTTGGTTCCGTATTTCGACCGGCCGTTGCGCCTGTCGGGCACTCCGCTGGCGTCCAGCGCGCCACGGATGATATGGTACCGCACGCCGGGCAGGTCCTTCACCCGCCCGCCCCGGACCAGGACGATGTTATGCTCCTGCAGGTTATGGCTTTCGCCCGGGATATAGCAGGTGGCCTCGATGCCGTTCATCAGGCGGACGCGGGCGATTTTCCTTAACGCCGAGTTCGGCTTCTTGGGCGTCTGCGTCTTCACCTGCAGGCAGTTGCCCCGTTTCTGGGGACTTCCGCGCAACGCGGGTGATTTCGTCTTTCGCTGCGCCTTCTTCCGGCCGTGGCGAATAAGCTGGTTTATTGTCGGCATTTCCGTCCAACCTTCCCTGTTCCGCCGGTCCGCCTCAGTGCGTAAAGCGTGGTTTTTCGAGGTCCGGACAGAGCGGTTTTCTCCCAAAAGCCACAGGTCGTGAAATTTACATAGAACCGCAGACTGTGTCAAGCGTTTTTGTTAAAAAACGAGCGCCGCTCATAACTCCGGCGGCGCCCGGTCTTCGGCTGCGTCTGCCGTCGTCACACTGTTTCGACGGGCGGGGGCTCGGCCTCTGCCACGTTCGGCAGCGTTCCGGTTCCGGTCTCCGCGTCGCCGTTCACCGATTCCGCGTCGAAAAGGGGTTCCACCTCTATCGATGGCGGCTCGATCTCATTGCCCTCTTCGTCTACAAGCCGCATCTGGCTGTACCGGTCGAGCCCGGTGCCCGCCGGAATCAGGTGACCCATGATGACGTTTTCCTTCAGGCCGAGGAGCGCGTCTCTCTTGCCCTCTATGGCCGCCTGAGTCAGCACGCGGGTCGTTTCCTGGAAAGCGGCGGCGGATACGAAGCTCTCCGTACTGAGCGCCGCCTTGGCGATACCCTGCAGCAGCGGCTGATTCGTCGCCGGGTCGCCGCCTTCGCGCAGCACGCGGTCGTTCTCCGACTGGAAACGGCTGCGGTCCACTTCCTCGCCCTTGAGAAACTCCGTGTCGCCCGGATCGTCCACCTTGACCTTCTGGAGCATCTGGCGCACGATGACTTCCACGTGCTTGTCGTTGATGCTCACGCCCTGCATGCGGTAGACTTCCTGGATCTGGTTGACCAGGTATTCCTGCACGGCGTTCACGCCCTGGATTTCCAGGATGTCGTGGGGGTCGATCGAACCTTCGGACAGGGGTTCTCCCGCCTGTACCCGGTCGCCGTCGCGCACGCTCAAGTGCCGGCCCTGGGGAATCAGGTATTCCTGTTCCGATCCGTCGTCGGCCCGTACGAGGAGGCGATGGGAGCGCCGGACGATGCCGGCGACCTTCACGACGCCGTCCACCTTCGCCACCGTGGCGGGATCGCGGGGCTTGCGCGCCTCGAATAGTTCGGCGACGCGCGGCAGGCCACCGGTGATGTCCCGGGTCCTTCCGATGGAGCGCGGGATGCGCGCGAGGACCGTACCGGGCTGCACGTAGCTGCGCTCGGTGTTGCTCTGGTCCGTAAACTCGGTAACGAGCAGATGGGCGCCGGTGGGCAGGTTGTATTCGTCTTTTCTCTTGCCCTTGGCGCCCGCGATATAGATGCGGGGATGAAGCGCCTGCTGTCCCCGGTTTTCCGTGATCACCTTCTGGCGCATGCCCGTGGTGTCGTCCAGCTGCTCGCGCAGCGTCTCGCCAGCCACCACGTCTTCCAGTTGCACGTATCCGGCCTGCACGGCGATGATCGGGATGTTGTAGGGGTTCCACTCGAAGAGGGCCTGGTTCTCCTCCACGGATTCGCCGTCCGTCGTGAGCATGACCGCTCCGTAGGGGATGAAGAAATGGGCCCGCCGGTTGCCGTCGGCGTCCAGGATGGTGATCTCACCGGCCCGGCCGATGACGACCTGGGCGCCGTTCTCCTGGGTGACGGTTTCGACCGCGGTGAAGACGGCCTTGCCCGCCTGCTTCGTGGTAATCTTGTTCTGCGTGGCGTCCCGGCTCGCGATCCCGCCGATATGGAAGGTGCGAAGCGTCAGCTGCGTCCCGGGCTCGCCGATGCTCTGCGCCGCCATGACGCCGACGGCCTCGCCCATTTCCACCATCGTGCCCGTGGCGAGGTTCCGGCCGTAGCAGCGGGCGCACACGCCGCGCTTGGTCTCGCAGGTCAGCACGGACCGGATATGCACGGTTTCGCTCATTTCCGCATCCGGATCGGAGGAGTACTGAACGCCGCCGCGCTGTTCGATGAGGTCGGCGACTTCCTCGTTGATCTCTTCGCCGCCCGCCGTCAGCAGTTCCCGCGTGATGGGGTCGTATATGTCGTCCATCACGACCCGGCCCAGTACGCGGTCGCCCAGCGGTTCCATGACGTTCTCGCCCTCTTTCAGGGCGCCGATTTCGATGCCGCGGATCGTGCCGCAGTCGGCCTCGGTGATGATCACGTTCTGCGCCACGTCCACCAGCCGGCGGGTAAGGTATCCGGCGTCGGCGGTCTTGAGGGCCGTGTCGGCGAGACCCTTGCGGCCGCCGTGGCTGGAAGTGAAATACTCGAGTACCGTCAGTCCTTCCTTGAGATTGGACAGGATGGGCGTTTCGATGTACTCGCCGATCTGGCCGACGACTTTCCGCTGGGGCTTGGCCATGAGGCCGCGCATACCGCAGAGCTGGCCCACCTGGTCCAGCTTGCTCCGCGCGCCCGACGCCATCATCATGTAGAAGGGATTGAAGCCGTCGTCCGCTTCGGCCAGCGTGGTCTCGACGATTTCGTTCAGCTTGGTCCGGGTATGCTGCCACACGTCGATCACCTTGTTGTACCGCTCGCCCTCGGTAATGGCGTGGCCTTCGTACTGATCCTGGATGGACCTCACCTCGGCCTCGGCGTCCCGGATCATCTCTTCCTTTTCATCCGGAATGACGACGTCGTCGATACCGGAGGTCAGGCCCGAAAGGGTCGCGTAGTGAAAGCCCAGGCGCTTGACCTCGTCGAGGAGCAGGCAGGTGCGGTAATTGCCCAGTTGCCGGTAGACGTCGGCCACCATGTTCCGGATGGCCTTGTTGTCGAACACTTCGTTCTGGAAGCCGATTTCCGGCGGCAGGATCTGGTTGAAGATGACCCGGCCGACGGTCGTTTCGATCATCTTGCCGTCCAGGCGCAGCTTGATGACGGCGTGCAGGTCCACGAGGTCGTTGTCGTGGGCGAGCATGGCCTCGGACTCGCTCGCGAAAGCCTTCCCTTCGCCCCGGCAGCCCTCGAGCTCCTTGGTCAGGTAGTAGCATCCGAGCACGATGTCTTTGCTCGGCGCGCAGATCGGCTGGCCGTTCTTCGGATCGAGGATGTTGTTGGAGGACAGCATCAGCACCCGGGCCTCGATCTGGGCCTCGAAGGACATGGGGACGTGCACCGGCATCTGATCGCCGTCGAAGTCCGCGTTGAAGGCCTCGCACACGAGGGGGTGGATGCGGATGGCCTTGCCTTCCACGAGCACGGGCATGAAAGCCTGGATGCCCAGCCTGTGCAGCGTGGGCGCCCTGTTCAGCATGACAGGATGATACTTGATGATTTCTTCGAGGATGTCCCATAACTCGGGCTCCTCTAGTTCCACGATCTTCTTCGCGCTCTTGACCGTCTGCACGAACCCCTTGTCTTCCAGCCGCTGTATGATAAAAGGCTTGAAGAGTTCGAGGGCGATGTTCTTGGGCAGTCCGCACTGGTGGATCTTCAGCTCGGGTTCCACCACGATCACGGAGCGGCCGGAGTAGTCCACCCGTTTGCCCAGCAGGTTCTGGCGGAACCGGCCCTGCTTGCCCTTGAGCAGGTCGGAAAGGGACTTGAGCGAGCGGTTTCCGTCGCCGCGCACGGCCCGGGACCGCCTGCCGTTGTCGAGCAGCGCGTCCACCGCTTCCTGCAGCATCCGCTTCTCGTTGCGGAGGATAACGTCGGGGGCGCGGATCTCCAGCAGTTTCTTCAGCCGGTTGTTCCGGTTGATGACGCGCCGGTACAGGTCGTTGAGATCAGAAGTGGCGAACCTGCCGCCTTCCAGGGGCACGAGCGGCCGCAGGTCGGGCGGGATGACCGGAAGCACTTCCATGATCATCCATTCGGGACGGTTGCCGTCGGTATCCGGTCCGTTGGAATTGCGAAAAGCCTCGACCACTTTCAGCCGCTTCAGCGCGTCGTTTTTCCGCTGCACCGAAGTTTCCATCCGTACCCGGGTCCGCAGTTCGAGGGACAGTTCTTCGATATCGATCTCGGAAAGCAGGCGGCGGAGGGCGCCGGCGCCCATGTCCGCCTCGAACTCATGCCCCGCCTCTTCGAGGTCCATGAAGGTATCCTGGTCGATGATCTCGCCCTTCTGGTAGTCGGTGTCTCCCGGGTCCAGCATGACGTAGGACTCGTAGTAGATCACTCTTTCCAGGTTCCGGATGGACAGGTTCAGCAGGTTGCCGATCCGGCTGGGCGGCGATTTGAAATACCAGATATGGCATACCGGAACGGCCAGCTCGATGTGTCCGAGCCGCTCCCGCCTCACCTTCGCCTGGGTGACTTCCACGCCGCAACGGTCGCATATGACGCCGCGGTACCGGATGCGCTTGTATTTACCGCAGTTGCACTCCCAGTCCTTCACGGGACCGAAGGTGCGTTCGCAGAACAGGCCGTCGCGCTCCGGCTTGAACGTCCGGTAGTTTATGGTTTCCGGTTTCGTCACTTCCCCGTAGGACCATCTGCGGATCGTTTCGGGGGAGGCCAGCTGTATCCGAATCGTGCTGCGGTTCTTGGGCTGCGTGTGCATTAGATCGACCACTGGTGACACCTCCTGATCTCTATCTTCATTGCAAGCCTCTGTCGGCATGTCGTCGGCCGGAGTCCCATCGGGAACTCCGCGGGTGAGGTGTTAACCGTTTCATTCTTCGAGCTGGACGTCCAGGGCAAGGCTCTGGAGCTCCTTGACGAGGACGTTGAAGGACTCCGGTATCCCCGGTTCCGGCGGATTGTCGCCCTTGACAATGGCCTCGTACAACCGGGAACGGCCGTTGACGTCGTCCGACTTCACCGTAAGCATTTCCTGCAGCGTGTAGGAAGCGCCGTAGGCCTGCAGGGCCCAGACCTCCATTTCACCGAAGCGCTGGCCGCCGAACTGGGCCTTGCCTCCGAGGGGCTGTTGCGTAACCAGGGAGTAGGGTCCGATCGACCGGGCGTGGATCTTGTCTTCGACCAGGTGGTTCAGCTTCATGACGTACATGTAGCCGACTGTGACTTCCTTGTCGAAGGGCAGGCCCGTCTTGCCGTCGTAGACCGTGCTCTTGCCGGACTCGGGCAGGCCCGCGTCGTCCAGCGACTGCTTTATTTCGTCGATGGACGCCCCGTCGAACACCGGCGTCGCGATATGGGTGTCCGTTTCCTTCGCGACCCATCCGATGTGGATCTCCATGATCTGGCCGAGGTTCATGCGGCCCGGAACGCCGAGGGGGTTCAGGATGATGTCTATGGGCCGTCCGTCCGGGAGGTAGGGCATGTCCTCTTCCGGGACGATCTTCGCCACCACACCCTTGTTCCCGTGGCGGCCGGCCATCTTGTCGCCCACGGACAGTTTTCTCTTTTTGGCCACGTACACCTTGACCAGCTGAATGACCCCGGGGGCCAATTCGTCACCGCGCCGGATCTTCTCCTGCTCGCGCTCCAGTTGGTTTTCGATTTCCCGGATATTCTTGGACGAAGCCTGGATCACCTTCTGGACCTGCGTGTTCAGGGCCGCGTTGACGACCCAGCGCTCGCTCTGGATGACCCGGTCGAAATCGAGCTCCGCCAGCCTGCTGTCCGTGTACTTCCGCTTGGCCGGGACCACGACTTCGTCGGTCTCTCCGTCCCGCAGCTCGACGCACACCTTGCCCCTGAGCAACTCGCTCAGCTTCTCGTTGCGCGTCTCCTTGACCTGGTCTATCCGCTGCTGGTAATCGCGTTCGAGTTCGCGCAGCGTTTCCCTTTCCTTCTCCCGGGCGACGCTGTCGCTGTCCTTCCGGCTGTAGAGGCGGGTGTCGATGACGATACCCTGCATGCCGGGAGGCGCTTTCAGGGAAGCGTCCCGCACGTCGCCGGCCTTCTCGCCGAAGATCGCGCGCAGCAGGCGTTCCTCCGGAGACAGTTCCCGTTCTCCCTTGGGCGTCACCTTGCCCACGAGGATGTCGCCGGGTCCCACTTCCGCGCCGATACGGATAATCCCGGATTCGTCCAGGTCGCGGACGGCGTCCTCGCTCACGTTGGGGATCTCGCGGGTGAATTCCTCGGTGCCCACTTTCGTTTCACGGGCCGGAAGCTCGAACTCGGTGATGTGGATGGAAGAGAAGATGTCCTGCTTGACCAGCCTTTCGCTGACGACGATGGCGTCTTCGAAATTGTACCCTTCCCAGGACATGAAAGCGGTCAGCACGTTGCGGCCCAAGGCGAGTTCGCCATGGTTCGTGGCGGGCCCGTCCGCAAGGACCTGCCCCGCTTCCACGCGCGCGCCGGTCCGGACGATCGGCTTCTGGTTGATGCAGGTCTCCTGGTTGGACTTCTTGAACTTGGTAAGCGGGTACACGTCGGGCGGCGTGTCGAATAGATCGGAATCATCGGTGTCGTCAGGCGTCACCGTGATCATGTCGGCGGAGACCTGCGTGACCGTACCGCTCTGCCTGGCGACCACCACCGCGCCGGAGTCCACGGCGACCTTTCTCTCCATGCCGGTGCCGACCAGGGGCGCCTCGGTGCGCAGGAGGGGCACGGCCTGCCGCTGCATGTTGGATCCCATGAGGGCCCGGTTGGCGTCGTCGTGTTCCAGGAAGGGGATCAGGGCCGCGGACACGCCCAGGACCTGCTTGGGCGAAACGTCCATGAAGTCGACTTCGCCGGGGTCGACCAGCTTGATGTCTCCCTTGTTCCGCGTGGGTATGCGGCCGACGAGGCGTCCATCGCCGTCCAGCGAAGTGCCGGCCTGGGCGATCATGAAGTCCTCTTCCTGGTCGGCTGACAGATAGTCGATCTCTTCGGTGATCCGGCCGTCCACGACCTTGCGGTAAGGCGTTTCGATGAAGCCGAACTGGTTGATCCGGCCGTAGGTGCCCATGTAGGCGATCAGGCCGATGTTCGGGCCTTCCGGCGTCTCGATGGGACAGATGCGGCCGTAGTGCGTATGGTGGACGTCGCGGACCTCGAAGCTGGCGTGCGACCGGTCCAGTCCGCCGGGACCGAGCGAGCTCAGCCTCCGCTTGTGGGTCAGCTCGGCCAGGGGATTGGTCTGCTCCATGAACTGGGACAACTGGCTGCTGCCGAAGAAGGCGGCGATGACGGAAGATACCGTCCGGGCGTTCACCAGGTCCTGGGGCGTGATCGAATCGGCGTCGTGGAGGCTGATCCGGTCCCGTATGGTCCTTGCCATGCGGGTCAGGCCGGTGTTGAACTGCTGGGCGAGCAGTTCGCCCACGGAACGCGTGCGACGGTTGCCCAGGTGGTCGATGTCGTCGGTGACGCCTTCGCCGCGGCGCAGTTTCAGGAGATAGTCGATGATGGCGATGAAGTCTTCCGCCGTCAGGATGGTCGTGTCTATCGGTACGTCCAGGTTCAGGCGCTTGTTGATCCGGTGGCGCCCCACGGCCGCCAGGTTGTACCGCTTCGGGTTGAAGAACATGCGGTCCATCAGCGCCTGGGCCGTTTCGAGGTTCGGCGGGTCGCCGGGCCGCAGCAGGCTGTACATTTTCGACAGCGCGTCTTCCGAAGACGACGTCGTGTCTTTCTTGAAGGTGTTGGCCAGGACGTCCGGCTCCCGCGTCGGATCCATCCGGACGACCTTGATTTTCTTGGAATGGCCGTTTCCTTCGGCCAGACGGCTCACCAGCGCCTCCGTCAGCGGCTCCCCGCTCTCCGCAATGATCTCCCCGGTTTCCTTGTCGACGACCGGCTCGCCGATGCTGCGCCCGACCAGATCGCCGGCCTGCCTGGCATGGACCGAGTCGAATTCGTAGAACAGCTGGTAGATGCGATCGTTGCTCTCGTAGCCCAGCGCGCGGAGCAACAGGGTCATGGGCAACTTCCGCTTCCGGTCGATGTGGACGAAAAGCACGTCGTTCACGTCCAGGCTGAATTCCAGCCACGTGCCGTGTTCCGGTATGATGCGGGCGGAGTAAAGCTGCTTCCCGTTAGGGTGGGTTTCTTCCGAGAAGAACACGCCGTAGGAACGCTGCAACTGCGACACGATGACCCGTTCGGCGCCATTGATGATGAACGTGCCTTTTTCCGTGATCAGCGGCAGTTCGCCGAGGAACACGGTCTGCTCGATGATGTCCTTGACCTTCTTTTCACCGGCGCCGCTCCCCTCCTCGCGGATCACAAGGCGAAGCCTCGCCTTCAGCGGGATGGCGTAGGTCATGCCCCGCTCCTGGCATTCGAGCACGGTGTACTTTGCCTCGCCGAGCATGTATTCGATGAACTCGAGCGAGAAGTGCTCGTGAATGTCCGTGATGGGGAATATGTCGGTGAAGACGGCCTGCAGACCCTGGTTCTTGCGCTCCGAAACGGGTACGTCGGCCTGTAGAAACGCCTTGAAGGAATCTATCTGAACCGCCAGCAGATTCGGCATTTCGATGATGGAGGGCAGTTTGGAAAAATTATGGCGTGTGATCTGAGTTTTGTCCATCGGCTGACCACATCCTTTCGGCAGGTAGGTGAATAGAACCCGTGGACCAACGGCGCTGGCGCCCCGTGCATGTTCACGGGACCGTCGCGCGCGCCACGCGGACCGATACGGTTTACCACCCTGCCTATTTGAGTTCGACCGTTCCGCCTGCTTCTTCGATCTGCTTCTGAACGTCGTCGGCTTCCTCTTTCGTGACGCCCTCCTTCAGCGCGCCGGGTACGCCGTCGACCAGCGCCTTGGCCTCTTTCAGGCCCAGGCCCGTTATCGCGCGGACGACCTTGATCACCTGGATCTTCTTGTCGCCGAAACCGGTCAGCACGACGTCGAAGGAGTCCTTCTCTTCTTCTGCCGGCGCGGCTGCGTCCGCGGCGCCGGGCGCGGCGACCGCCACCGTCGCCGCGGCGGAAACACCGAACTTGTCTTCGAGCGTCTTCACGAGATCATTCAGTTCCAGCACGGTCAGCTGTTCGATCTGATCTACGATGTCGGACACGGCCATGATTCATACCTCCGTTGTATAATAAGGAATACTACCTCTGGTTATTCTTGATGGTTATACCTGGCGGCGTTCATTCGCCGCCTTCCTGCGCCGCCTTCTGCTGCGCAACGGCCGAAACGGTGCGGACCAGGCTGCTCAGCACACCGGACAAAGTGAATACCAGGCCCGTAATGGGCGCGGCGATGCCACTGACCGTCTTGGCCAGCAGCTCATCCCTGCCCGGCAGCTTCGACAGCGTCTCCGCCTGCGCGGCGTCGATGATCTCACCGGTCAGCAATCCGCCCTTGATGCGGGGGCGGTCCTCGTGTTCCTTGCCGAAATTGACGAGTACTTTCGCCGGAGCCACGGGGTCGTTCGACAGGACGAGGGCCGTCGGACCATCCAGGGTTTCACCCAGGTCGGGCAGACCCGCGTCGGCGACGGCGAGGCGGGTAAGCGTGTTCTTGATCACGCGGCATTCCACGGACTCCGCCCGCAACTGGCTTCGCAGCTCCGTTACCTCGCCGACATCCAGGCCGGTAAGGTCCGCCAGGTACACGCTGTCGGTTTCCTTCAATCGCGTGGCCAGGTCCTCGACGATCTGCTCTTTAACGGCACGCGTCTGCGGCATGGTGGCATGACTCCTTTTCTACCCACGGCTCCGGCCGTGGTCGCATCTACGCCTCGACGGTCGCCGCCTGGCGGTCGACCGATACGCCGGGGCCCATGGTAGACGAGATGGTGAGGCGCTTTACGTATTGCCCTTTGGCGGATGCAGGCTTCGCCCGCATGATCGCGTCGATGAACGTCGAAGCGTTTTCCTTCAACTGCTGAACGGAAAAGGACGCCTTGCCCACGGCACCGTGCAGGTTGCCGTCGCGGTCCACGCGGTACTCGATCCGTCCGGATTTCACTTCCCGGACCGCCGGACCGACGTCAAAGGTAACCGTGCCGCTCTTCGGGTTCGGCATGAGTCCGCGGGGACCCAGTACGCGTCCCAGCTTGCCCACGTCGCGCATGATATCGGGCGTGGCGATCACGACGTCGAATTCGGTCCAGCCTTTCTCAATCTGTTCGATGTACTCGTCGGCGCCGACGTAGTCCGCGCCGGCTTCCTGGGCGTCTTTCTGCACTTCGCCCCGCGTCAGCACGAGCACCCTGGTTTCCTTCCCCGTTCCATGGGGCAGCGCCACCGCGCCCCGCACCATCTGGTCCGCGTGGCGGGGATCCACATTCAGCCGCATGGACACCTCGACGGTCTCGTCGAATTTGGTCTTCGAGGTCTCCTTGACAATCGACAACGCGTCCTCGAGGGGATATTCCTTTCCGGCTTCCACTTGCTCTCTGGCGGCCAGATAGCGCCTTCCTCTTTTCATGACCCGTCTCCTTGCGGCTTCCCTGGGTTATCCTTCCACCTCGAT
>JAJECR010000060.1 GCA_022821935.1 Candidatus Latescibacterota bacterium | reverse complement strand
TGCGACACCAGGTTCACTACCGGCAAATATACCTTCGGCACCGGTGGGTGTAAAGGACTACACCTTGCGCCATACCCATACCTCAACGGCGATTACGACGCTGGCTGATGCAACCCGGTAATCCTTGACACTGCGGACGATGCAAGGATATGATCCCTGGATCGCTCGCACGTATCGACCTGACCAGCCACGACCAATCCCCACAGGATGCCACGCCATGTCAACTCAAACGCTGCCCCGCGGCCTCTGGCCGGTGATGCTCAACGCCTTTAACGAGGATGGATCCATCGATTGGCCGGGCGTGGACGTCCTGACCGACTGGTATATCGAAAGGGGATCGGCGGGACTCTTCGCCTGCTGCGGTTCCAGCGAGATGTTCCATCTGGACGACGGCGAACGCCTGGACGTAGCGCGACGCGTCGTGAGCCGGTCCGGCGGCAGCGTGCCCGTAGTCGCCACAGGCACCTTCGGCGGGCCCGTCGAGGATCAGGCCGCTTTCGTCAGGCGCATGGCCGATACGGGCGTGGACGCGGTGGTCGTAATCGTCTGTCTGCTCGCGGGGCGGAACGAGGACGAAGATGTACTGAAGCGGAACATGGAAAGGCTGCTCGAACTGACAGACCCTGTTCCGCTTGGTCTCTACGAATGTCCGACCCCTTATCACCGGCGCCTTTCGCCCACCCTGTTCGCGCATCTCGGCGGCACCGGCAGGTTCCTGTACCATAAGGACACCGTATGCGACATCGACCTGCTCCGTCTGAAGATCGACGCCGTGCGCCAGACACGGCTTGGCGTCTACAACGCCCACTTCGAGACCGGTCTCGCAGGACTGCGTTACGGGGCCGCCGGCATTTCCCCGGTCGCCGCCAACGTGTTTCCCGAGTTGTTTTCCTGGCTGTGTGCCGAATACGACGGACAGCCGGAAACAGCTGAGGAGGTCCAACGGATGATGACGTCGCTGGCGCCGGTCGTGAACAACAAGTACCTCGTGACCTGCAAACGGTACCTCCAACGCATCGGGCTGCCCATCACGACGCGTTGCCGTTCAACGGATGCCGGCCTGACCGCCTTCGACGAGGGACTGATCGATGGACTGCAAACATCGGTCGAACGGTTCACGGACGCCCTTTGCCTGAACCAGGCGCGGACAGCGTAGCACGATCTCGCGCGTCTCTCATGCCTCGCCAACCCGTTCCACGTCCACGTAGTACGCGCCCTGGATATCGCCTTCCTTGTCGATGAAGGAAGCATTCAGGAACGTGGTTCCCGTCCTGCTGACTTCAAGGGTGAACCCGGCGGTTTTATCGCCGGATTCCAGGGATCTGTTTCGTTCGTCGTCGAAAAGCGACAGGCGCGCTTCGACAGGCCGAATCGCCACAGAGCGCGCATCCTCCGGGGCGTAGATGAGGCGTCGCGCTTCTTCCGGGGGAATCACGCCACTGATGGCAAGCTCGCGTTCGGTGGGCCAGCGGCGCATTGTGAATCGGTAGCGTCCCGGCCGCTCGATCTCGACGGCCCAGGTTCCGGTACTCTTTTTTGCCTGTGCGATGTGGGTCTGGTGCCAAGCCACGTCTCCGAGCACGTCCATGGCGCAGAGGTGCGTAGGATGCTCGGCGGGGTTGCCTAACGCGATGGGACAGTACGCTTCGAGTCCGGGCGAGATCTCCTCCCACCAGGCGTTATGGGCGCGGCGCAGGCGCTCAACCTCGGCGGGATGGTCAGCGGCCACGTCGCGACGCTGTCCCGGATCGGTCTTGATGTCATACAGTTCTTCTCCCCGCACCAACCGCCAGCGGCGTGTCATGACGGCGTTGGTCCATTTCTCCGGAGGTGCGGTATCCTGGCGATACTGCAGGAAGTGGACCCGGTCGCCCGGCAGGCCGGTCCGATCGCCATGCAGCAACGGCGCCAAACTCTCTCCGTCGAAGTCCGCATCCGGCATGTTCAATCCGCATAACGCGATAAAGGTCGGCAGGATGTCGACATGGAGGGTCATTTCGTCGACGTCTCGTCCTCCTTCAAGCCCTCCGCCTGGCCAGCGAATCAGGAAAGGCACGCGGTGTCCACCATCGTAGTAGGAGCCTTTTTTGCCCCGCATCCCCGCGTTGTATCCACGGGCAACATATTGAGACTCATCGAGTTCGCTGCCGCCGGAACTGCCGTTGTCGGTCATGAAGACCAGGATAGTGTTTTCCTCCAGGCCCAATTCGGCAAGCTTGCTGCGGAGACGCCCGAAGTTCTCGTCGATGTTCGCGATCATTCCGCAGAACGCCGGCTCCGGCACGTCCGGGTTTCCCCGGTAGGGCCGGGCGTATTCTTCGGACACGAGATAGGGGGTATGCGGCGCGTTGGTGGCGAGATAGACGAAGAACGGTTCGTCCGCGCACCCCTCGATGAAACGTATCGCCTCGTCGAACCACACGTCCGTGCAATACCCGGCGTGTTCTACGGGCTCCCCGTTGTGGAAATAGGTGTCGTCGAAGTAGTTGTTCCCCCAGAAATCGGGGGTCTGTCCCACGCCGCCGCCCTTGTGGGCGACCACGTGCTGGAATCCCCGGTCCTGAGGCCGGTAGGGGTAGTTGTCGCCCAGGTGCCACTTGCCGAACATGGCGGTGCGGTAGCCCGATGCGGCGAAGACATCGGCCATGGTGGTCTCCGACTTCCGCAGGATGGACCGGCCCCAGCAGGTCGCCCATGCGCCATTGCGTACGGGGCGCCGGCCGGTCATCAGGGCGCCGCGCGTCGGAGTGCACAGGGGCGACACGTGGAAATCGGCAAGGCGGACCGCGTCGTCGTGAAAGGCGTCGATCTCTGGCGTCTTCAACCACGGATGCCCCGTGCATCCCAGGTCGCCGTATCCCTGGTCGTCCGTGATGACCAGGACGACATTGGGTCTTCTATCGCTCATCAGATCGGTTCTCCTGTAATCATGTACCTCGTTATCTTACGTACTGCGGTCTCCGTCTCGATACCGATTCAGTATTTCGAGCAATTCAGCCGCCACCTCCGGATGCTCGTTGTAGAGATTCTGCTGCTCCTCCGGATCGGATACCATGTCGTAAAGCTGCATTGGCGGCGCATCTTCCGGCACATCGGCTTCTTTCAGGCTCCATCCGCCCGATCCGCGGCATGCTACCAGCTTCCACCGGTCTTTGCGGATGGCGAATTCCCCGCTGATCGAATGATGCACGGTGGCTTCCCGGATCGTCTTTTCCTGGTCGCCCCGCAAATACGGCAGGATGTCGCAGCTATCCTCCCCGGCATCCTCCGGCAGGTCGACGTCGCAAATCCCGGCCACCGTCGCCAGCAAGTCCGTCAGGCAAATCGTCCTGTCACAGTACGATCCCGGTTCAATCACGCCCGGCCACGACGCGATATACGGTATACGGTGGCCGCCGTCCCAGGCATCGGACTTCTGACCCCTGTAAATGTGATTTCCCCGGTGATTGTACTTCTCCCGTAATCCTATCGGCTCG
>JAJECR010000171.1 GCA_022821935.1 Candidatus Latescibacterota bacterium | reverse complement strand
GACGTGGGCACCAACACCGAGGTGGTCGTGGCGGGCAACGGACGCGTGATCACGGCTTCGTGCCCGGCCGGGCCCGCCTTCGAGGGGGGCGGAATCAAGTACGGCATGCCCGGCTACGAAGGCGCCATCGAGACGTTGAAGTGGGAAGACGGGCGGTTTGACTGGAACACTATCGGCGACAATCCGCCCCAGGGCATCTGCGGCTCCGGCCTGATCGACCTCCTCGCCGAGCTCCGCCGTCACGGCATGATGACCCCCAAGGGCGTCTTCGCCGACCGGAAGCAGTTCGAAGTGGCCGTCGTACCGGAATCGGGCATCACCCTGTCTCGCCAGGACGCCAGCAACCTGGCCCAGGCCAAGGCCGCCAACTACTGCGGACAGTATATCGTACTACGCTCTTTCGGAGTCGCCCCAGGCGACGTGGACCGCCTCTTCCTGGCGGGAGGGTTTGCCAACTACGTGGACGTCCGCAACGCCATCGATATCGGGTTCCTGGCCCCTGTACCTGAAGACCGCATCGTCAAGGTCGGCAATGCCGCCGTCCAGGGCGCCCGGGAGATCCTCCTCTCCCGCTCGCGCCGCAGGGAACTGGAATCTCTGGTCAAGGATATCGAGCACATCGAGCTGGAGACCACCCCCGATTTCTTCGAAGTCTTTGTCGAGGCCTGCCAGTTTAAGCCCATGCCGGGGGTGCTGGTGTAGGATACAGTCCGACCAGCCCCGTTTCGACCGCATCCAGTTGATTTCTTGATATGGCAACATCCGCCATGTTCCACCTCCGCCCCGCCCGTCTCTCCACCGATGAAGCGGGCATCGCTTCCGTCGTCAACGCCTTCGAACAGAATCCCGTTTCAGAAGATACCGTACACGAGTGGCTGACCCACTCCGTACCCGGCAGAATCAGCTATCGCAAGGTGGCCGTGACCGGAGAAGATGCTGTGGTGGGTTACGCGGTATCGGTGCACGAGACCTGGGATCCGGAAGGGCAGTTCTACGCCTGGGTGGGCGTGGCGCCTTCGTGTCGGGGACGTGGAATCGGATCCGCGCTATACTCGGATATGCTCATGTTCCTCGAGCGCCACGCCGCTACCACGATAACCAGCGAAGTCCGGGACGACTGTCCCGTTTCGCAGGCATTCGCAAAGCGTCGCGGGTTCGAGAACGACCGCCATCTATTCCAGTCGAGCCTGGACCTGGAACACTTCGACGAATCACCCTATCTGAAGCTTCTCGAGGATTTCGCGGCGTCGGGATTCCGCATACATGCGCTGTCGGACTTCGGGGACACGCCGGACGCGCGCAGGAAGCTCTATGAAGTCAATGCGATAACGGACGAGGACGTACCGGGGTGGACCGGTCCCGGGCTCTCCTTCGAGGAGTTCAACGAGTGGGTCTACGAAGCGGAGTGGTACCGGCCGGATGGCCAGTTGCTTGCGGCCGACGGGGATCGTTGGGTTGGGATCTGCGCGGTGCGCCTCTACCCCGAGGCGAAGCAGGCGTTCAACGTGCACACCGGAGTCATCAGGGCGTGCCGCAGGCGCCATATTGCGCTGGCGCTGAAACTCGCCGCGATATGCTATGCCAGGAGTCACTCCGCTCGATCGCTCTGTACGCACAACGATTCGACGAACGGCCCCATGCTGGCGCTTAACCGGAAACTGGGGTATGTCGCGGCACCGGGAAGGTATACGCTTCACAGGACATTCAGGGCTGGATAATAAACGGAACAGTCGTCAGAATCTGTCCTGGTTCAGTTCTTATCTGCTCAATCCTGCCTGGCTGTATTGCTTCCTCACCGTCCGATTCTGTCTCGATCATGTAATCCCGCAGCGCGGCCTGAGCATTTGCAATTGCTTCCTCGATGGTCTTTCCCATCGCAACAATACCTGGAAGATCCGGAAACGAAACGCCATAAGCGCCTTTTGTCCCATCGATTAGTGCCGGATATCGGATAGAATTACATCTGTTCATGTCAGTATCCTCCCGCTTTAGGTGATCAACCTGCCGATCTGCCTCCTTCGCCATTAATTCATTACAGTCGAGTTAATTCACAATACCTCGACTAATGAGTTATCGATCAACGGTAGACACATCCATTTGCGGTGTGTCTAGCCAGGGTATCTACAATGTATCTACAGGAGGCTCGGATGAAATCCCGTGTGAAAAAGTGGGGCAACAGCCTGGCGCTTCGCATACCGAAACCCGTCGCGGTCCAGATGGGGGTCGGGGACGATTCGCCGGTCGTACTGGTGCTCCGGGGCAGGGAACTGGCCGTGGTTCCGCTGGAGCGTACCCAATACAGACTTTCCGATCTGCTTTCGGGCGTCTCGAAACGCAACGTGCACGAGAGAATTAGCATCGGGACCGCCGATGCGGGAGAAGCCTGATGTGCCCCCAGGACTATACACCTCGCCGGGGTGACGTGGTTTGGATCTACTCCAGGGCAAAGGAAGGATCATACCTGCCTTCAGGGCGGCCCGCCGTCGTCGTATCGCCCGAGTCGTACAACCGCAGAGTCGGCCTGGCGCTGTTCTGCCCGGTTTCCGACGAAGTAAAGGGGTATCCCTTCGAAGTCGCGATTCCTGCCGGGTTACGGATTGCCGGGGTCATCCTGGCCGATCAGCTGGAAAGCGTGGCATGGCGGTCCGGCTTGGTGGAACGGATCTGCGCATTGCCCGGGAAGACTGTGGACGATTTGCTGCGAAAGGCCGCGGCGCTGCTGGACGGGGAAGACCGGCCTTGACGGTTGCGCATCAAACAGGCATTACTGTTCAGGAAGAATCAGGGGGGAATACAATGAAGATGCTGAACTCAATCATGGGCAATGCCTCGGAGGTAGAAGTGAACGCGATCAGGGAGGAGTTCTCCAGGATCCTGATCGAGGACGAAAAACTGGTCAGGGTCTTCAAGCTGGTGAGAGACCTGTTCGCCTTTACGGACAGGCGGCTGATCGTGGTGGACAAGCAGGGTATATCCGGTCGCAAGGTCGATTATCACTCCATCCCGTACAAGTCGATCACCCACTTCTCCTTCGAGACCGCGGGGAAGGT
>JAJECR010000018.1 GCA_022821935.1 Candidatus Latescibacterota bacterium | reverse complement strand
TCTATCCTGACATTGCCCCTGCGGTGAGATTCCCTTAAGGCGATGGCGATTTCCAGCGCTTCGCGGCCGAACTCGCCGGGGCAAGTCGTCTCTTTTCCCTCTTCAATGGATCGGCATACGCCTTCGATTGCATCGACCATGGAACTCCTGGGATGCCACGGCCCGGGCAGGTGCGTCTGGGTTGGCGCGCCGGTTTCGGGATGGGGAGTCCAGAGCTCGAACTGTGCGTGGGAATGCCGGGAGACGATCCGGCCGGTTTCGCCGATGAACTCCAGGGACCAGGAATAGATACGCGATTCGGACCGGGAGTTCAGTATGGTCCGGATCCCGTTTTCGTATACGAGGATCCCCGTTCCGGGAATATCGGCATCGGAACGGGCCTGTTCGTCCGTGTCGATCAAACCGACTACCCACCGGGCGGGCGCTCCGGCAAAGAGCCGCAATAAGGCCAGGGTGTGGCTCTGGATGTTGGACAGCGTCGACGGGCTGTGACAGATCATGGTCTTCAAGGGCCCGATGGCCCCATCCGCGATGAGCTTCCGTGCAGTCGTGTAATAGCCGTACCAGTTGAGATGGCAGGCCATGGCGAGGATGACGCCGTTCCGGGCGCAGGCATCGATCATGGCATCGGCCTCGGCCAGCGTACGGCACATGGGCTTGGTGGCGAAAATGGCCTTGACCCCGAGTTCGGCCAATCCCGCCGTAATCTCCGCGCGCGGTTCGGGACGGGTTGTCAGGCAGATCACGTCGATATTTTCCTTTTCAACCATCTCCCGGTAGTCAGTGTACAGGACCGTAACGCCCCAGCGACGCCTGAAATCCTCCAGTTTAGCCGGGTCTTCGTCCGCTGCGGCGACGAGATCAATCCCCCGGGCTTCGATCATGGCCGGCGCGTGTGCCCACGGCCAGGGGTAATGGGGCTGACCGACGTGCTCGTCGTCGATGGTGCTGCCCATCCTTCCGCATCCCACCACGGCGCCGCGGTAGGTATTCTGAGGCGCGCTACCTCGCACCGTTTGAAAGGCCTCTGTTCCGGTATCCGGCATCAGTGAGTTCTCCTGCTTAGATCAACGGTCGATCTGATGGTCGTCGGAAATCCGAAGATGTCCTTCGACCCGGCTGAGGCGTGTATTCATGCTACGCATTTCGCTATGCATTTCGGTCCGTAGCCCTTTGATGTCCTCCCGCAAAACCCCGATGTCCTCCCGCAAAATCCCGATATCCTCCCTCAGCGCGTTCGTAGAACGCCCCATGAAGGTCAGAACAGCAAGAACCAGCACGCCAACGGCCGTAGTTCCTTGTATGAATATTCCGATTGATTCCATGATCAGGATCCCATCCCTGGATGAGCGTTTAAGATTAACGACACTTTCCCAATCAGTGTGCAAAGTCCCGAAAATCTCGATGTTTATCTAAAAAAAACAGTATACGCCCCGTCCTGCCTGATCAGTAGTTCGAGCGGCTGCCATGTAAATCTTCGGTCACAAAGAACCTGCTTTTTGGGGTGGAACCGGTTTTGAGGGAATGCATCGTTGGGTTCACTGCGGATGCTCGAGTTCGACCGGTTTGCCGTGCGGCGTGTCGAGGTATGCCTTTCGCCACGCCTCCCAGCGGTCCGACGCCTCCATCTGCGACACAAGCCCGCGCTCCCTGCAGAGGCGCTCCAGGGCCCGGAGCCAGTGCCGATAATACGTATCGCCGTGGTCGGGGTCGCCCTCCTGCTGCGCTGTGCGTATCTCCTCGCTCAGTGTGGCGGTCCATTCGTCCCACGTGAAGTAACCCTCGCCGGAGAGACGTACCGCGAGCGCGAACGCCGATGCCTCCCATGGCGCGGCAAACACCGGCGAGCCGTCGTCCCCCAGCGGGATGTCCCTCAGCCCATTGGTACCTCCGGGAAGTTGCGGGTCTGTCATGGCGCAGGCTCCAGGTATGTCTCCCAGAGGTCGACGTATACGGCGCTGTTCACGTTGGCCGATTCTCCCCACAGGTCACGTCCCTCGAAGCGTACGTTGTACAGGTGCCTTCCCTCGTCCACGCCCTGGGAACTCAGGTCCGGATACACCTGTGATCCGTAGTGCTCGCGCACGATCCCCGTGTGGCCTCGGACATAACCCGGTGCCCGGGTGTGCCCGCGCGGATAGCGGTTGACTGCGCGCACACGGTCGCCCGGCGAGAACCGGGGCGATGAGGTCGCGGGTCTGTCGTAGCTCGACGTCATGTAGGGTGCCGCACGTACTTGTTCGACATGCACAACCTTTTCCACGATGTGTTCCGGCACGGGGGTCGACGCCCTGCCCGTCTGCAATTCCTCTTCCGAAGCGAGCCCAGTCCCGACCAGTTGCTTCAGCAATCCCGCGAACCAATTCTCATAATAGGAGTTGGCGAGATAGTCGGCAGGAGGCAGCTGTTCCCTGTTGTGGCGCGACATGTCGATGTTCCACAGTCCCAGCAGCCCGATGAGCCGGACGATCCCGTACACCCGGCTCTCCCATTCTTCGTGGAAGACCGGCTCCTCGGACTCCGGCTCGGGCCGCACCGGGCCGAACCCCCGCATCCCGCCCAGATCGTGTACACCGCTCATGCTCTATCGCTCTTCGCAGCCGGAGGTCGCACTTCTTCGACCCCGATCATGGCGTTGCGCGTCACGAGTTCCATGAGTTCCTCCTCACGCCATCCCTCCGTGCCTTCGGGACGCTGCGGCAGCACGAGGTAGCGCATCTCGGAGGTGGAATCCCACACGCGCACCTCTTTACTTTCGGCAATCTCCGAACCGAACTGTCGCATCACGCCACGCGGATCGACGACGGCCTGCGCTCTGTAGGGCGCGGACTTGTACCAGACGGGCGGCAGGCCGAGGAGCGGCCACGGGTAGCAGGAGCAGAGGGTGCAGACAACGAGATTGTGCACGTCGTCCGTGTTCTCCACGACGCGCATCTGCTCGCCCTGCGCCCCCACGTAGCCCATTGATGTGATGGCGGCATTCGGATCGTCAAGCAGCCAGCGTTTGAACGCGTCGTCCGCCCATGCACGCGCCACGACGTGCTTCCCGTTTGCCGGGCCGATCTTGTCCTGGTACAGGTCGATGAGCGTGTCCAGCGCTACCGGGTCGATGAGGCCTTTCTCCACGAGCAGCGATTCGAGCGCTTTCACGCGCAACTCGATATCCGGGGGCGGCTCCGTGTTGTCTTGAGCGTGCCGGTTTTCGTTGGTCATGTCGTACTACTCCCGCACAGGAGGCACCGGTGTCAGCGGTCGATCTGATTGTCGTCAGGGATCCGAAGATGTCCTTCGACCCGTCCCAGGCGGGTATCGACTCGTCCCAGGCGGGTATTCATATCGTGCATTTCGAGCCGAACCTCTGAGAACTTTGCGTTCATTTCAGTTCGTAGCCCTTTGATATCCTCCCGTAAAACCCCGATGTCTTCCCTCAGGGAGTTCGTCGAACGCCCCATGAAGGTCAGGACGGCCAGCACCAGCACGCCGACGGCCGTGGTTCCCTGTATGAATATGCCGAGTGATTCCATGATCAGGATCCCTGGATGAGCGTTTTAAATAAACAACACTTACCCAATCAGTGTGCAAAGTCCCGAAAATCTCGATGTTTATTAAAAAAAAACAGCCTACGCCCCGTCCTGCCCGATCAGCAGTTCGAGCGGCTGCTCGAGGACGTCCCTGAGGTGGGCCAGGAACTGGCCGGCGACCGCCCCGTCGATGAGGCGGTGGTCGGAGGAAAGGGTGACCGACATCATGGCCTTGATCTCGACCTTGCCGTCCACCGCGACGGGGGTGTCCTTGACCCGCCCAACGGCGAGGATGGCCGCTTCCGGCGGATTGATGATGGCGGTGAACTGGTCCACGCCGTACATGCCGAGATTGGAGATCGTAAAGGTGCCGTAGCCGTAGTCTTCGGGACCCAGGCCCCGTCCACGGGCCTTCTCGCCCAAAGACCTGGTCGCCGCGGCGATCTCGAAGACTGATTTCTGATCGGCGGATGCCACCACGGGTACGACCAGTCCGTCATCGAGGGCGACGGCGAAGCCCACGTTCACGTCCGCGTACTCCACGACCTCACTGCCTTCGAGCGATGCGTTCACGGCGGGAAAGGCCCGCAGGGAGATTCCCGCGGCCTTGATGATCAGGTCGTTCACGGAGACCCGCGCCAGGCCGCGCTTTTCACCGTAGCCGATCAACTGTTCCCGCAGCCCGGTGAGCCGCGTCATGTCGACGTCCATGGTGAGGTAGAAGTGGGGAATGGTTGAAGCGCTTTCCGCCAGTCTCGTCGCGGCCACCTTTCGCAGGCCGCTGAGTGGGGCACGGCGCTGGACGTGTTTCGACCCGGGGCCGGATGCCGCCGGGGTCGTTGCGGGGGGTGGAGCCGGGACCTTTGCTGGAACCGGCGCCGTTGCGGGTGTTGGCGCCGATGCCGCGCCGGCCTGGGCGGCGAAGGCCTCCACATCGGAGAATACGATTCGTCCCCCGGGTCCCGTCCCTACGATGTTCTCGATTGAAACGCCCAGGTCACGCGCGTGGCGGCGCGCCTTGGGCGAAATCTTGACGCGGGCGGGCTGTCCGGACGGTCCAACCTGCCCTGACAGTCCGTCCTGCTCGGACACGGCGGGACCGCCCTGACCGTTCTGTTGGGGGGAAGCGGCGGTCTGGACTGCTTCCCGCGCCGCCCCGGCGTCGTCTGCCTTCGCGCCGCCCGCACCTCCGTCCGCACCTCCGCCATCACCACCGTCCCCGGCAATGGCCTCACCCTCTTCGCCGATGTATGCTATGACCTGCTGAATGGGCACGTCGTCTCCGGGACCGTGCAGTATCTTGAGCAGCGTGCCGGAAGCCTTGGCCTCCACCTCCATCACGCTCTTGTCCGTTTCGACGTTGAAGAGCACCTCGCCTTCCGTGACGGTATCGCCCTCCTTTTTCATCCACTCCACGATGATCCCGGATTCCATGGTCATGCCGAGTACAGGCATGATGACTTCAGTGGCCATGACGGACTCCCAGGGTCCTTTACAGCGCTCGGCGCGGGTCGGATTCGTCGCGCTAAATCACTTGTTTCTATTCGACTTACAACGCGGTTTAAAGTTCGTGGAGCATACACATCCGCGGGGTCGGCGTCAAGCATTTTTTGATTGACTCGACCCGCCTGAAAAGGATAGATTCACCCCGATTCCGCATTCGCCCAAAACGGCATGTCGGCGGTCGCGAGATATGGCGTCCTTCATGCCGAGCGAATGTATGAACAGGTTCCCGGAAGATCCGCGTTTTGAGGGCCTGTTCGGCAGATGTTCACCTTACCAACGTGGAGGATCCCCGCCACATGGAAGTCCGAATCGATCGTTATACGAAAGCCGTATTGACGCTGATCGCCGTCGGCCTGCTGGCCAACGCGTTCAAGGACGATCTGTCCACCGTGGCCACACCGCTGAATCCCGAGCCGGCCAGGGCCGAGAACATCGTCATGGGTTCCTCGATCGCGAATATGGGCCAGCGTTTCATCACGGTCAGCCCCGACGGGAAGACCGTATACACCTGGTTCCGGGAAGAGGACCGGCAGTGGTACGACCGCGACAAGGTATATTTCATAGACGCGGCCCACGCGGACGACTGATGGCTGACGTGATGACTGACGCGTGGATGAAGGCATCGTTGAAGCGATGATCACGGGTCTCGTACTGGCCGCCGGCCGTTCCGAGCGCATGGGAACTCCGAAGCAGTTGCTTCCCTTTGGCGAAGGAACGATGATCGAACAGGTGGTCCGGACGCTGACGCGTTCGCGTCTGGGGAAGGACGTCGTCGTGGTGCTCGGCCATCGCGCCGAGGAAATCGTTGACAGGGTCTCCGGGCTTCCGGTGCGGTTCGCGTACAACCCGGATCCGGAAGGCGACATGGTTTCGTCGATCCAATGCGGCCTGGCCTACATCCGTCCCGACCACGCACTCCTGGTCGCCCTCGGTGATCAGCCCCTGGTCACGACGGGGATCGTGAACCAGTTGATTGCTGAATACGAGCGGCGTCCAGAAGGCATGGTACTCCCGGTGTATGACGGAAAGCGGGGCCATCCCATGATCGTGTCGCCCGCGTACCGGGAAGAGATCCTGTTCAAGCCGCTTCAGGGCGGATTGAAAGCGCTGCGCGACCGGCACGCCAAAAGCGTCCGCCTCGTGCCCGTGGACACGGACGCGGTCCTGATCGACCTGGACTACCGCCGCGATTACGAAGAGGCGCTGCGAAGATGGAAAGAGGAATCCGAACCTGGTGAGCGCTAACGTGCTTGTTACAAGGCGCATCCCCGACGAATCCATCGGGATGCTGGAAGCGTCCTGCGGCGTCGTGGACGTCAACCCCCACGACCGGGCGATGACCCGCGATGAATTCCTCGAGGCGGTTCGCGGCCGCGACGGGCTGCTCTGCCTGTTGACCGAGGACATCGACGACGAGGTGCTGGACATTTCACCCGGACTTCGGGGCGTGGCCATCTACGCGGTCGGATACAACAACATCGACGTGGGCGCCTGCACGCGGCGGGGCATCCCGGTGACCAACACCCCGGACGTGCTGACCGACACGACCGCCGATATCGCCTGGGCGCTCATTTTCGCCACGGCCCGGCGCGTGGCGGAAGGGGACCGTTTCGTGCGGGACGGCCGTTTCACCGGATGGGGCCCCTTGCTGATGCTGGGCAGCGACGTCACCGGCAAGACCCTGGGCATCATCGGGGCGGGCCGCATCGGTACGGCCACGGCCGTCCGGGCTGCCGGGTTCTCCATGCCTATCGTGTATTCAAGCCGGAGTCGCAACGAGGCCATGGAGCGCCTGGGCGCGCGTTACCTGCCGCTGGACGATCTGCTCCGCGAATCGGATTTCGTATCGCTGCACGTGCCGCTGACGCCCGAGACCACCCACCTCATCAGCGCCCGTGAACTGGACCTGATGAAACCCACGGCATACCTCGTCAATACCACCCGCGGACCCGTGGTCGATGAAAAGGACCTGGTTCAGGCGCTTCGGAATGGCGACATTGCCGGCGCGGGGCTCGATGTGTTCGAGCGGGAGCCGGAACTGGAACCAGGCCTTTCGGATCTGGAGAACGTCGTCATGCTGCCCCACGTCGGTAGCGGGACGGTCGCCACGCGTATCCGAATGGGCAACATGGCCGCGGCCAACCTGATCGCCATGGTCAACGGGGAAGATCCGCCGAACTGCGTGAACCCGGACTGGAAGCGGTATCGTACCTGAATTGAACGGCAGATTCCGAATCGGCCGGGATAGCCCGGCACGAAACCGGCCATCACAACCGAAATAACCAGATACAGGAGCGTGTAATGAAGCTTGTGACCTATGGAGAAAGCGGACAGGAACGGATTGGCGCCGTGGCCGGCGATGAGATCGTCGATCTGCGGTCGGCCGATGATGCCCTGCCGGGTACCGTTCTGGGTGTGCTGGAAGCGGACGCCCTCGAGCGCGTCTCACGCGCGGTGGATAGCGGAACCGGTGCGCGGACGCCCCTGGACGGCGCGCGGCTGGCGTCTCCCCTACCCCGTCCGCCCAAGATCGTCTGCGTCGGGCTCAACTATCTCGATCACGCGACGGAGCAAAACGTGCCGCTGCCCGAGCACCCGCTGTTGTTTTCCAAGGCCACCTCGTCCGTCGTCGGTCCCTGCGACGACGTGGTGCTGCCGGCCGAAAGCGAACAGGTGGACTACGAGGTGGAACTCGCCGTAGTCATCGGCAAGACCGCCACCGCGGTTTCCGAAGCGGACGCATACGATTACGTCGCCGGGTACACGGTGGCCAACGACGTCAGCGCCCGCGACATCCAGTTCAGGCAGCAGCAGTGGCACCAGGGCAAAAGCTACGACACCTTCTGTCCCATGGGCCCGTGGCTGGTGACGAAGGACGAGATCCCCGACCCGAATTCACTCGCCGTGAAGCTGACGCTCAACGGGGAGGTCCTGCAGGACAGCAATACGGACAACCTCATTTTCAACGTACCCACCCTGGTGTCGCGCATATCGAGCGCCATGACCCTGCATCCGGGCGACGTCATTTCTACCGGTACGCCCGCGGGTGTGGGGGTGTTCCGCGATCCGAAGATCCTGCTCAAGGCAGGCGACTACATGGAAACCTGGGTGGAAGGCATCGGCACGCTGAAAAACCACGTGCGGTAAAGGAAAACCATGGAGAAACTGAACAGGGAAGAGGCACTGGCCCGGGCGGCGGATACGGGCGACCTTACGGGCGTGGACCTGGGTGGCGTGGACATGTCGGGGGCCATTCTGCCTCGCGTCGATTTCAGGGACGCCAATCTCGAAGGGACCGATTTTCGAAACGCGGACCTGACCGAGTCGGAGTTTCGCGACGCGAAAATGAACGGCGCTGATTTCTCGGGTGCGAAGATGGAACGGGCCGTGCTCATCGGATCCCACATCGTGGGGGCCCGGTTCGACGGCGCCCACCTGGTCGGCGCGTTTCTCAACGGCACGACCGCGGCGGGAGCCAGTTTCCGGAAGGCGGACCTGCGGGCGGCCCGTATCGGCGTGCCGAAGTTCCGGTCCGAGGATCCCTTCGCCGCGGCGACGTGCTTCGACGGCGCGGACATGACCTGGTGTCTCTTCGGCGAGGCGGACCTGACGGGCGTGGACCTCAGAAACACCAACCTGTCCCACGCCCATATGTATGAGACGGAGATGCGCAGCGCCCTGCTAGACGGCGCGGACCTGACCGGGGTGCGTTTGAAGCGGCAGACGGTCTAGCCGGGCCATCCGGAAACCGCTGCCGATTGACCGGTGCAGCCATCCTGTTGCGGTGCTTCGAGTCGTAGTCGGCGTGGAAGTTGTTCGCGCAGCCGCGGGCTACTCTTCGACCAGGCGCGTCTGCTCACTCAACCAGGCGGCGCAGGTATTCGCAGTACGCGTTGTCCTCCACGTAATTCCCGGTCTTTAGCACCTGGTCCCGGCCGATGTACCCCTTCCGGTAGGCGATCTCCTCGACGCAGCCGATCTTCAGCCCCTGCCGGTGCTCGACGGCCTGGACGAAATTGCTTGCCTCCAGCAGGCTCTCCGGCGTGCCGGTATCCATCCAGACGATGCCTTCGTCGAAGCGCTCCACCTTCAGCTTGCCCCTTCGAAGATAGATGTTGTTGACGTCGGTGATCTCGAGCTCGCCGCGCCCGGACGGGCGCAGCGTCTTCGCAATGGACACGACCTCGCCATCGTAGAAGTAAAACCCCGTGACGGCGTAGTTGGACCGGGGATGCCGGGGCTTTTCCTCGATGTTGACGGCGCGTTGCCGCTCGTCGAACTCGACCACGCCGTACCGCTCGGGCTCCTTGACGTAGCAGGCGAAGACCAGTCCCCCGTCTACGTGCTGAGCGGCTCTTTCGACCAGATCGGTCAGGTTGCTTCCGTAGAAGAAGTTGTCGCCGAATATCAGCGCGCAGGGATCATCCCCAATGAACGCCTCGCCGATCAGAAAGGCCTGGGCCACCCCCTCCGGCGCGGGCTGCACGGCATACTCGAATCGCATCCCGAGCGCGCTTCCGTCGCCGAAGAGCCTGCGGTAGAGGTCGATGTGGTCAGGGGAGGATATGACCAGGATATCCCGGATATTCGCCATCATGAGGACGGAGAGTGGGTAGTAGATCATCGGCTTGTCGAAAATGGGGATGATCTGCTTCGATATCGCCACGGTCTGTGGATACAGACGCAACCCGTGTCCGCCCGCAAGTATGATGCCCTTCATCTGTGGTCTCCGGTTTCCGATGTCCGCTTCTCACCCATCCGTCACCCACTTCAGATCCAACCGGGCCAGCGTGATCGTCTCGTAGGGATGATCATCCCCCCGCTCGTACAGGCAGGCGACGGTGCCGTCCGAAAGCACGGCCAGGGACGAATAGGCGGCCAGTCCGGGATGCAGTACTTTGTGGTGAAATCAACCGGGTGATTGGGCGAAGATGGACCTGGTCAAGTACTGGTATATCCAGTCACGGAACGCGTGAAAGGTATACCGAATGGACCGGGGCGACAAATGGCCGTCTGCAAACCGGCCAGGAACAACCCCGGGCGTCCTGCCGGGGCGGGCGCGGCCTGTCACCCTACTTCTTCTCCGTAAGGCGGCCGGACAGATACTTGTGGATGACGCTGGACAGCAGCGTCTGATAGGGTATTCCCTCTTCTCTGGCCCGCGCGTGCGCGAGATTGAAGTCTCGCTCGGTCACCCGGAGATTCACCCGTTTGGTTTTATTGAACGTATTGCGAGCCGCCTGACGGGCTGTCTCGATCTCTCGTTCGGCATCGGGGGCGGTGCGCAACTCGTCCCGTTCGAATCGATCGAGCACATCGCGTTCTTCAGCGCTTAATTCGTCGTTCACGAAGTCCGCCTCCTCCTGTAGTCTCTCGTCGCCTTACGGCTCGGAATGATCGTCTTCAGAATGCGAGTGCCGTCGGCCTGC
>JAJECR010000068.1 GCA_022821935.1 Candidatus Latescibacterota bacterium | reverse complement strand
TCGCGAGATAGTTTACAGTTCTCCTGGAACGCAAACCTTCGAATGGAATCAGGACCAGTCTACGCAGGAGTGGGATGGTGATGAGACAACAGCCACTGCTGCAATATCCGCTACAGCCGCCGCTGACGTTAGTTCTAGCTTCGCTGTGCCAGCAGTTACGGCTGATCTTGTTGGCGCAACTAACGTCTACACCTCGTTTACTGTCGAACTGATCAAAACACGAGGTGATACGCAGGACACAACATTCGGGCATGGCGATTTGAAAATCGCGTCAAACGTGGAGAGTGGTGTTGGGCTAAGGGCTAACTGGCATGATGATGGCAACGGAGTGGTAACGGTTTACGTCGTGGCAGGGGAATACGGCAAGGACGCCACCAATTCTGATGCTAACACTTTTGTCCCTTACCTAGTAGACGGTGCAGTTACCGCTACTAGTTTTCCGACTGGCACCGGCGCCGGCGCTCCTGTCGCAGGCGACGGCCCTGGTGCTATGTTTCCGGCCATGCCTACCACGGCCCCTGACCCCGGACGTGAAGTCGAGGTCATTTTGACTCTGTCGGCTACCGGTGCGGATAAGCAATCCATTCGATTCGTCATCGATATTTCCAAGAGGGAGAGAAGTTACTAACCTCGGGATAATCCGGGTCCCGTAGACAGGGCGCTGACAGAGTCCTGTGGCACGTGGGGGAAGGGTGCCAATCCTTCCCCTTCTAGCCTAGTTCCGAGTGACCCCCGGAGGTATCCCGACAGGGCAAGCAACACATCAGCATCCGCCCTGCATTTGTCTCGGTCATTTCGTTACAACTTCCCGTTCGCCCTGAGTAGGAGCTTCGGCCACTGAAAAGGGCGATCGGTTCCGAAAACAGGAAAAGCCCCGTTGAAGCATACGGGGCTTTTCTGTATTCAACGGTGTTTACAAAGAGGAGGAGGATAACTCAGTTCACCCGCCGTCTGCGGTTCTTGACGTAGTCCACGAGGATGTATTCGCCGAGGCTGTCGAGGGAGGAGTAATAGGCGCGGCCGTGGTTCATCTCCGTAAGTCTCTCCACGAAGCCGACCAGGTAGGGGTCCTGGGTGACCATGAAGGTGCTGATGGTGATCTTCTCCCGGCGGCAGGTGATGGCCTCGTCGAGGGTCCGGTTCACGATCCGGGGATCGAGGCCGAAGGAGTTCAGATACAGGCGGCCGTTCCGGTCGTAGATGGCCGAGGGCTTGCCGTCGGTGATCATGAAGATCTGCTTGTTTACGTTCCGGGTCCGCCGGAGGATGTTCCGGGCCATGAGGAGTCCGGCCCGGGTATTCGTGTGGTAGGGGCCGACCGATACGTAGGGCAGGTCCTCGATTTTCACATGCGTCGCGTCGTCGCCGAAGAGGACGAGGTGCAGTTCGTCCCGGGGATACTTGCGGATGATGAGCTCCGCCAGGGCCATGGCCACACGCTTGGCCGGGGAAATGCGGTCCTCGCCGTACAGGATCATGCTGTGGCTGATGTCCAGGAGCATGACCGTGGCGCAGGACGTGGTGTGTTCGACCTCGTAGACTTCGAAGTCGTCCTCGTGCAGGTTGATATCGAATCCGGAGCGGCGGATCGCATTGCCGATGGTGGACGTGAAATCCACGTTGGACGCCTGGTCGCCGTACCGGTAGGGCCGGGTCTCGCTGAGCCGTTCGGCGCCTTCCCCCTCGAAGGGCGTCTCGTGCCCCCCGCTCAAACCCTTCTTGAGGTTGCTGTAGACGAACCGGAGCGAATCTTCGCGGATGCGCCGCCCGCCTTTGTCGGTCAGGGAGAACGCGTCGCCTTTCTGCTTCACGTATCCCCGCTTCTCGAGCTCCTTGACGAAGGACTCGTAGCTCATGCTGTCGTCGAAAATGCCCTGCCGCTGGTCGATGTAGCGCATCCACTTCAGGGCTTCCTCCACGTCGCCGCTGGTATGGATGAGGATCTGGCTCAGCAGGCCCAGAAGCTGTTCGATCCGGTCCTCGGCCTCATCGGCGCGGGGAATCCACTTTGTATATTGTATCTCGATCACTTGAGGTCACCGTCTTTCCAGCGATCCGCCGCCCTGCTGGCGCGCACGGTCACCGCCCTACCTGATCTTGAGGGTCGACAGGCCGATGATCGCGAGGATGCCCGCGATGATCCAGAACCGGATGACGACCTTGGTCTCGGCCAGGCCCCGGTACTGGAAGGCGTGGTGGAGCGGCGCCATGTAGAAGATGCGCCGGCCGAGCCACTTGATCCCGATCTTCTCCTGCACCAGGACCGAGAAGGCCATGGCCACGAAGATCCCGCCGGTGATGACGAAGAGGAACTCCTGCTTGAGCAGTACAGCCAGGGTGCCGACGATGCCGCCCAGCGGCAGGGCGCCCACGTCGCCCATGAAGACCTGGGCGGGGTAGGCGTTGTACCAGAGGAAGCCCAGGCAGGCGCCGAAGACCCCCGCGCAGATCACCGTCAGCTCGCCGCTGCCCGGCAGGTAAGTGAACTGCAGGTATCCCGAATAGATGGCGTTTCCGACGACGTAGGCGAATACCCCGTAGACGACCACGGTAAACGAGACTGGGACGATGGACAGTCCGTCCAGGCCGTCGGCGAAATTCACCGCGTTGGCGATGGCCACCACGACGAAGGCGATGAAGGGCAGGTACCACCAGCCCAGGTCGATGACGGGGTCCTTCACGAAGGGGAGGTAGAGTTCCGAAGCGATGCCCGCGGGTACGGGCGACAGGCCGGGCACCAGGAAGATCAGGCCGAAGGCCAGGCCGAAAGCCGCCTGGAAAAACAGCTTGGTGGCCTGGGACAGGCCGCGGTCGCTGTCCCGGTACCTGATCTTCCGGTAGTCGTCGATGAATCCGAACAGGGAAAACCAGATCAGGGCGAGCAGGAAGATGATGGTGAAGCGGTTGAACAGGTCGCTCCACAGCAGCACGCTGGCGAAGATGGACGCGATGATCAGCAGTCCGCCCATGAGCGGCGTGCCGGCCTTCGAATCGGAGGAGGTCACGCCGTGCGTTCGGGGATTGTCCCGGACGTGATTCACGTACAGCAGGCGGATGATGCGCTGGCCGAAGAGCAGCGTGACGCCGAAGCCCGTCAGCGCCGAGCAGATCGCGCGGAAGCTCAGGTACTGGAACAGGCGCAGAAACGACAGCGAATCGACGGTATCGAAGAGATAGGTGACGAGGTGAAAGATCATAGGGCGCTCAAGGGGTTTCCTGTTGTTGGCGTATCATGCCGATCAGCCGATTCAGCGTGCGCTTGATCGGGAAGTCCGGGTCGAAGTGATTGCTGGTGACCAGGATGTCGTCGAGCTCTTCGCCCAGTCCGTCCAGGTCGTCGATCAGCTTCCGCCTGACCAGGTCGGTCAGGGCGTCGAGGACGGCCTGGCGCACCTTCCCGTTCGGGTCCTGGTAAAACGGCCTGAGCCATTCCGCGACGGCGCCGTCGCCCATTCTGCCCAGGGCGACTATGGCGGCCGACCTGATTTCGAAGGAGGACTCCCGCAACAGCCCGCGCAGGCCGCTCAGCGCCTCCTCGTCCGTGTCCGCCGTTTCCGGCGCGAGGGCGGCGAAGGCCCGCGCTGCCGCGGAGCGCACCTCGTAATACGGATCCGTCAACAGGTCCAGCAACCGGGTGCGGACAGATTCATCGTATACGCCGAGCTGCTCGATCGTGGTCACGGCGTTGCGGCGGATGAAACCGACCTGCCGGTAATCGCCGCCGAACAGCCGCTGAAGCAGGGGCGCCGGCGTCTTGTCGCGGAGCAGTTCCAAGACGAAGGGCAGGCGGTCCCGGTAGCCGAGCAGGCCGACGAGCTTTACGCCCTCGTTCCGGATCGGCCAGCGCGTGTCCTTGAGGTGTCCGTCGACACGGTACTTC
>JAJECR010000327.1 GCA_022821935.1 Candidatus Latescibacterota bacterium | reverse complement strand
AGTCCACGCCGTTTATGGCGCCCTGCATCAGGGTAAGTCCCCGTTGCCAGGGATGCTCTCCCTCGCTGTAAGCCGGCAGGGGTTCCCTGAGCATGTTGACACCGCCGGGCGTCAAAATGGGATTGATGAAGGGTTTTGGATATCCGGTACCGTGATGGAAGGTCATAAACGGTGCTCCGCCCAGAGACACTTCCACCCGGTCTTCCCGGCGTTCGTGACCTATCCCGCAGTGGGTTACCGCGTCTTCGGCAGTGGCCGCGTCCCAGGTTGACTCCTCGCCTGCTTCCATGGATGGCAGCATGGCGTGGTATATGGATGACAGGGGATCCCGCTCGGCCAGAAGGGTCGCACCGCCGCTTCTCGAAAGACGAAGCACCCGCGCGTCACAGCCGTCAGGGGCCGGGATGGCAGCAAGTTGTTCTTTTCTGGATCGCGGCGAAGTCAGGGTCAGTTTCATAAAACCTGTCGCTCCCTTGTTTGGTAAATGAGATACACCCTTTGCGGTGTCGCGTGTACGTCTGTGTACGTCTGCGCGGTATCCTCACAGCTTGGCATCGTGCCTCTTCATGGTCTTGACCCGGTATGCCTTACTTCAGTGTCGCGGGCAGCGCAATACGTTCACGATCTAGTGGTCTTCACTTCAGTGTCGCGATCATGTGCTCCCGTACCAGGGCGCGTATGACTTCTCCGAAGGCGTCGAGGGTCAGGGCGATATCCTCGTCGGTATGGGCGGAGGAGGTCACGCCGCCCGTGTAGGAGACCAGGTCGATGCCCCGGGCGAGCAGCATCTTCTGGAAGGCGGCGACGAGAGATGCCGGGATCCCCTTCAGGACGTTCACGTCGCGGGTCACCAGTTGCTCCCGGACGGAGGCGCCGCTTCCGGGAAAGGCCTCCAGGTATACGTGAAAAATAGATACGTCCCCATAGACATAACCCGCCACGCGTTCCTCCTGAAGGATGTCATCCATGCCCTGGCGGAGGCGGCCGGTCAGTTGGTTTGCCCGTTCGTGGGGAAGACCGGTAGCCACTCGCTTCAGGGTGGCGATACCGGCCGCGGTGGAGACCGGGTTGGCATTGAACGTCCCCAGGTGATGCACCCGTTCGTACCGGTCCCGATGCGCGTCACCGGTGTAGTCGAATACTTCCATGATATCGGCGCGGCCCGTGACCACGCCCCCGGGCATGCCGCCGGCCACGATCTTGCCGTGGAAACTCATGTCCGGCGTGATCCCCGAGTATTCCTGGTAGCCCCCGGGAGCGTAGCGGAAACCGGTAATGACCTCATCGTAGACCAGGAGCACGCCGGCTGCCCGGGTCAGATCGCGGAGTTTTTCATTGAATTCCACCGTCAGGGGTTCCGTGCCCCAGGAGGCGCCGGAAGGCTCCAGCATGACTGCGGCAATGTCCCGGTCTTTCTCCAGTACCTCGGCGACGCGATCGAGGTCCGCCGGGATGACTTCGATCGTATCGAGGACGGCTGGAGGGATGCCCGCCGAGACGGGTTCGTTAAAGGGGATCATGGCGCCTTTGCCCACGCCGTCGTGCCATCCGCTGAAGTGCCCCTCGAAGCGCAGCACTTTGGTCTTGCCGGTGAAGGCCCTGGCTACGCGGAGGGCGAGCATGCTTCCCTCGGATCCCGAGTTCACGAAGCGTACGCGTTCGGCGCAGGGGACCAGTTCCTGGATCAGTTCGGCCCATTCCAGCTGCATCGGGTGGTCGTTGCCGAAATGGAAGCCGAGATCGAGGGCGTCGTGCATGGCGCGGCATACCTCCGGCGGCGCGTGCCCCAGCAGGAGCGCGGCGTTGCCCATGCCGTAGTCGATGTATTCCCGGCCGTCTTCGTCCCACTTACGGGAGCCAGCCGCGCGGGACATATACAGCGGCAGCGGGTGTCCCCTGCGGAGGTCGTGACCCACCCCGCCGGCCAGCGATTCCAGCGCGCGCGAATACAGGTCGACAGCCTGTGGCTGGGTCTTCCGGTGCGCTTCGAATGTGCTGTCATCCATGGGCGATCCTCACTTGCGCCGTGCGTGCGCGATAGGGCTGAATCCGGTTCACCGGGCATATGCGCGCAATCATCTCAACCTTGCCCGGAACGGCTTCCCGGACGCTCCGACCGCGGTGCGCCTACCCGTACTGCCTCGGTCGATTGGTCACCTCAGCCCTTCAATCAACGCCAGCGTGCGTTCGACCACCCGCTGCTCCGAATCCGGGTGGATGGCCGTGGGCAGGCTGTAGGCCTGGAACAGCAAATCGGGTACGCCGTACCAGCGCTTGTGGATGTCCCATCCGCGCTCTGGAAAATCCTCTGCCCTGGGCAGGTAGCAAACGCAACCGTTGGTGTAACCCAGCGCCAGGGTATGGGGGAAAGGCGACCCGGCCTTGATGGCCAGACCGGTTTCGAAAAAGGTCTCCGTGCTGTTCGCGGCCAGGATGATATCGTTGATACGTACGGCCTGGATCACGACGTCAATCGAGGCGCTGCCGGATTCGACCGCTTCGACGAGCCGGTCGCTCCAGTCCGCGAATCTCGTGGTTACGAGAAACTCCCATACTTCGCCGCCCCGTGAGACGACTTTGTC
>JAJECR010000306.1 GCA_022821935.1 Candidatus Latescibacterota bacterium | reverse complement strand
CGCTCTGGGGCTTCGGCAGGGTATTGGCCCGGGAAGCGGGCGATATGCGGCCCCGGATGATCGATCTCGATCCGGACGCCGAGGTGTCGACCGCCGACCTGGCAGAAGAGATGGCAGAAGAGCTGCTCTTCCCCGACCACGAAACGGACATTGCCCGCCGTGGGGACCGTCGTCTGGTCGCCCGCCTGGTTCATGCCGCGGACGGTGTGGAACGCCTGTCCCTGCCCGAGGATACAGATTGGAAAGTCGTACAAGATGAGGCCGGTGCGCTCGAGGAACTACATACCGAGCCCAGACCGGCGTCACCCCTCGAACCCGGCGAGGTCCGAGTTTCGGTCGACGTCTGCGGGCTGAACTTCCTGGATGTTTTCCGCGCGATCGGCCTGGTGAAGGGCGGACATCTCGGCTCGGAATTCTGTGGCCGTATACGGGAGGTGGGGTCCCTGGTGTCCTCGGTCTCTCCCGGCGACCGCGTGGTCGGCCTGACGTTCGGCGCCATGGGTGCGGAGGCCGTCACCCTGGAGGAACTGGTTGCGCCTGCGCCAGCAAAGCTTCCGACCGCCGCCCTGGCGACGATGCCCGAGGTGTTCGTTACGGCGGCTCTTTCCTTCGAGTTAACCGGACTGGAATCCGGCGACCGGGTACTGATTCACGCCGGAGCGGGCGGCGTGGGCCTGGCGGCCATCCAGCTGGCCCAGGCCGCCGGGGCGGAAGTCTTTGCGACCGCGAGCGCGCCGAAACGGGCGTACCTGCGGTCGCTGGGCGTGAAACACGTCTTCGACAGCCGCCAGACAGCCTTCGGAAAGGAAATCCTCGAAGTTACCGGAGGCACGGGCGTGAACGTCGTGGTGAACAGTCTGACCGGGGAAGGGTTCATCGAATCCAGCCTTTCCTGTCTCGCAAAGGGGGGCCGCTTCGTGGAGTTGGCCCGAAGGGACATCCTGAGCAAAGAAGAGATGACCGAGACGCGTCCGGACGTGGCCTACTCCATCCTGGAACTGGATGTCCTGAAGGTACAGGATCCTGCACGGCCGGGCGCCGCCCTGAGGCAGGTGATGCGCAGGCTCGAGGCGGGAGAGTTGAAGCCGCTGATCCACGCCATGTGGCCACTGTCTGAAACGCGATCCGCCATGGCCTTCATGCGCGGCGCGCGGCATATCGGGAAGATCATCCTGACCGCGCCGCCCCTTCGGGGGGGCGGGCTGCGGCAGGACCGCACCTACCTGGTTACCGGTGGGCTGGGCGGTATCGGATGCGCGGTGGCACACTGGCTTGCGGATCACGGGGCGCGGACTATCGTGCTGAACGGGCGGCGTGCCCCCGACCCAGAGGCCGGGGAGACGATTGCCGCGCTTCAGAACCGCGGTGTCACGGTGCGGGTCGAACTCGCGGACTTGACGGACGCAGCCGCGGTTGACACGATGTTCGAGCGGATCGACCGCGAACTGCCGCCCCTTGTCGGCGTGATACACAGCGTGGGCGCGCTGGCGGACGGCGCGGTCGGGAACCAGAGTTGGGAACGTTTCGAGGGTGTGGTGCGGCCGAAAGCGCTAGGGGCCTGGCATTTGCACCGGGCGACCGAACACCGCGACCTGGATATGTTCGTCCTGTTTTCGAGCGTAGCGGGGGTCCTTGGAAATCCGGGACAGTCCAATCACGCTTCCGCCAACGCCTTTCTCGATCAACTCGCCGCGCACCGACGCGCGCTGGGCCTGCCGGGACAGGCCATCGCCTGGGGCGCCTGGTCCGAGATCGGAGAAGCCGAGGAACAGCGGGAACGCATTTCCCAACGGGCTGAAGCGACCGGGATCGAATGGATCACGCCACAGCAGGGTCTCCTGGCGTTCGAACGGCTTCTGCGTGAGGATGGGGCGACCGGTGTGGTGCTGGCCAGGGACTGGTCCGTGTTCGACCAACCCGGCGACAGCCGACCGCCCTTGCTGAGTGAAATTCTGTCGGCCCTGGATACCGTCAGCGACGATACACCGGGCCTGTCCGAAGAACTGCTCCCACGGCTTCGGGAGACCCCGGCGGCGGAGCGGGAGGACCTGATCCTGTCTTTCCTGCAGGAGGAAGTCCAGGCGATACTGAGTCTGCCGACGACGCCGGCCTCAAACGTCGGTTTCTTCGACCTTGGCATGGATTCGCTCATGGCGGTGGAACTTCGGAACCGGGTGAACCGGGCGCTTGCGGGCAGCTATACGGCGCCCAACACCCTGGTTTTTGACTATCCGGATATCGCGTCGGTCGTTGCGCACCTGGTCGACGAGATCGGCGGCGCGGAATTGGATAGCGGTGGTCCTGAAACCGGAGAAGGCGCCGGGAGCGAAGCTGCCACCGCTTCTGAAGCGCCGCCTGAGCCTGGGAGCGAAGCCGTGCCGCAGACCGCCAACGAAGGCATTGCCATCATAGGCATGGCCTGTCGCTTTCCCGGCGCTTCAGATCTGAACGCCTTCTGGAGCATGCTGGAAGATGGGACGGATGCCGTTACGGGTGCCCGTGGCGACGCCGGATCGGAGAATGTATCGCCAAAGGGGTCGGACCAGGGCGACGAAGGCTGGCGCCGCGCGGGATTCATAGATGATATTGACCGGTTCGATGCCAGGTTTTTCAGGGTTTCGCCATTGGAAGCGCGCAGTATGGATCCCCAGCAGCGGCTCCTGCTGGAGACGAGTTGGCACGCGCTGGATGACGCGGGAATCGATCCCGATCGGCTCAAGGGTTCGCGTACAGGCGTGTACACGGGCATTTCTTCCAGCGAGTACCGCGATCTGATGATGAACCGGGGAGACGGTGTCGATTACCTGGGTACCAACAGGAGCCTCGCAGTGAGCCGGGTATCCTTCCTGTTGGGTCTGGAAGGTCCCTCGATACCCCTGGAACTGAATTGCGCCTCCGCGCTGTTCGCCGTGCACCAGGCCGTGGCCGGCCTCCGTATCGGAGAAGTGGATATGGCTCTTGCCGGCGGCGTGAATGCGGTGCTGTCCCCCGATTTGACGGCGGGAATGGCGTACCTGGGCATGTTGTCCGCTGAAGGCCGTTGCAGCGCTTTCGACGCCAGCGCGGACGGCTTCGTGCGCGGCGAAGGCTGCGGCGTACTCGTACTGAAACGACTGAGCGACGCTGAAGCGTCCGGTGACAGGATCTGGGGCGTGATCCGGGGTTCGGCGGTCAACCAGAACGGGGCGACTGCGGGTCCCACTGTGCCCAACGGTCCCGCGCAGGAACGAGTGATCGAAGACGCGCTGGCGCAAGCGGGCGTTGATCCGGCCGAAGTGGACTACCTGGAGGCCCACGGCGCCGGATCGGCGCTGGGCGACCCGATCGAGGTGCAGGCGGCCGCCGCGGTCTATGGAAGAGGACGCACATCGGACCGGCCCCTCCTGATCGGATCGGTGAAGACCAATATCGGCCACCTCGAGTCCGCGGCAGGTATCGCCGGACTGATCAAAGTGGTCATGGCGATGCGCCGTCAGCGCATCCCGAAACAACTGCATTTCGAAGAACCAAATCCGAACGTGGACTGGGATCGAATTCCCGTGCGGGTGACGTCGGAAGCGGCGGACTGGCCAACCCATTCCGATCGGCCGCATCGCGCGGCGGTCAGCGCATTCGGCGTATCCGGTGCAAACTCTCACGTGGTAGTCGAGAGTTTTGGGACTTGCGCCGACAGCGCTCATTCAACTGAAACGGGGGACGGGGTGACCGGCGACCGGCATCCCGTCGCGGTGAAGCTGCCTTCGGGCGTCCCCGAACCGCAATGGGACGACCTGCTTCCCGGGACGCGGGCAAACCGCCTTTTGCCGCTCTCGGGCAAGAACCCCGCGGCGCTCAGGGAACTTGCCGGCAGTTACCTGTCCTGGCTGGACCGATGTCTCGCGACCGGTTCGGACGAGGAATCGGAAGAGGAATTCCTGGCGGATATGGCCTGGACCGCGAGCGTGGGAAGAAGCCAATTCAATTGCCGGGCCGGCGTCGTGTTTCGCGATACCGCAACACTCCGCGAAGGACTGGCGGAACTCGCGTCGAATGAAGCGCCTTCAGCGTCCGTCGAGACGAACTGGATAAACGTGGACGCGGCCAGGCGGAAAGTGGCCTTCGTATATGATGGATGGGACGCCAGGTGGCGGGATGTCGTTAAAGGGCTGTACGACTCGGAACCCGTTGTACGAGGCGTCCTGGATCACTGCGAATCACTGTTTCGAAACGAAACGGACGCCTCCCTGCTGGATCCCCTGTTCGGCGGGGAAGGGACGGATAACAGGATCAACGATCCGGCCTGGTCGGATCCGGCGGCCTATGGGCTCCAGTGCGCGGTCACGGCCTTGTGGTCCAGCCTGGATGTACGACCCGGAGTGGTCTGCGGCCGCGGCGTCGGGGAGATCGCCGCCGCGCAGACCGCCGGAGCGTTCACCCTCGACGAGGGGCTCCACATCGCTTTGGCGCGCGGTGAGACCGTCAGGACCATGGACGAAAACCGTTCTGCAGAGATACAGGTGCAAGAAGCGCTGACCAACCTGGTAGGAATAAACGTATCGACACCGTCGCTTGCCATGGTCAGCGGCGCTACAGGAAACGAGGCAGGGGCGGCGGACATGCCGGACTTTGGCCGCTGGCTCCATCAGACCCTCGAGGGTCATGATTCAAGCACCGCCGCCCGAAACCTGGCCGATCTTGCCGTGGATACGCTGATAGAGATTGGGCCGGGATCGGAGTTCGCGGCACGTTTAGCCGAAGCATGGCCGGAAATATCGGTGGATGAAGCCGCTGCGGCGCCGGGTTTGTTCGGCGGCCTCTCGCTTTCTTCAGGTGAAGGCGGTATGGACGAAGGGGACGGATTCCTTCAAGCGGCGAAGACGGCCTACGATATCGGATTGCCGATACACCCGGCAGGACTGTTCGCGGGCGAGTCCCGTCGAAGGCGCTCCCTGCCCGGCTATCCGTTCCAGCGCAGGCGCTTCTGGATCGGCTAAGCGCTGACGGTTATGTCGAACGCAAGAAGCCCGTCTGCGCGTTCGTGGACGAAGTAGCAGACGGGCTTGAGATCCGCGCGCTTCAGTCGTAAGACATGCTCAGCCGGCGGCGTCCAGGCGACGGACAAGTTCCGCTACGCTCTTGACGTCTACACAATCTTGCGCGGTGAATTCCACGCCGAAATCTTCGGCAACGATCTTTGCGAACGCCAGCATGTCCACGGAGGAAACGCCGGCCTCCGAAAGGCTGATGTTGAGATCATCCGGCAACGCGATGGGTTGCCCGTCGACCTCCAGGTTGTCCGCGATGAGCTTTCTGATGCGATCGGCAGTCGTAGCCATAGACATCTTCCTTTCCATAAGGGAACGAACGATTACGGATTGACTGAGATTACCGGCTATAGTATAACGTCTGGATATTCTAAAATCAACAAAAGAATCAAGAAAATCATACGGACAATACACAGGCGGCAGCCGGGAGTAACTTCCAAATGAGTGCTGGCGGATCCGTCATTCGATCGGGCTTGCGGTATCAACCGGATGAACGTCCTCCGACGACGCTCGCACTCGGCCTCGGACTGCAATTGGCCTTGCTCAATATTGCCGCGGTAATGATCATCCCGACGATCGTCATGCGGGCCGCGGGTCAACCGGAAGACTACGTCGCGTGGGCCGTGTTTGCCTCGGTTGCGATCTGCGGCGCGACCACGATGCTGCAGGCCCTACGCTTGGGCAGGATCGGTTCGGGCCATCTCCTGGTCATGGGCACGTCGGCGGCGTACATTTCCATATGCATAGAAGCACTGGCCGCAAACGGTCCGGCCCTGCTCGCCGTACTGGTCGTAATTTCCTCCCTGGTGCCGATAGCCCTTTCATGGCGGCTCTCGCTGTTCCAGCGCATCCTCACGCCCACGGTTTCAGGCACCGTGATCATGTTGATTCCGATTACCGTGATGCCCGTCATGGGCGATATGCTGACGTCGACGCCGGACAGCCGTGTGTCACCTGGCGCTGTACTAAGTGCCGCGGTCACCGTAGTCATCATTTCCGGCTTTACCCTCAAAGGCCCCGCGAAGCTGCGTCTCTGGGCGCCGATCATCGGCGTGGCCGCCGGCGCCGTGGTTGGCGGATCCTTAGGACTGTACGACGTGGACAGGGTTGTCGCGGCGGACTGGATCAGCCTGCCCACAGCAGCCTGGCCGGGGTTCAACCTGGATTTCGAGGGTGACTTCTGGGTACTGATCCCGGGTTTTCTGCTGGTGGCCGTGATCGTCTCGCTCCGAACGATCAGCAGTTGCGTCGCCGTCCAGCGAATCTCCTGGCGACAGTCCAGGGCGGTCGATTACAGATCGATTCAGGGCGCCATGACCGTTGACGGCGTGGGATCGTTCTTTTCCGGACTCGCAGGGACCGTACCGGGCACGACGTACACAACGAGCGTACCGCTTATAGAAATCACCGGCGTAGCCGCCCGAACGGTAGGTCTATTCACCGGCGGCGCGTTTGTGGTGCTCGTATTTCTGCCAAAGGTGTTCGCCCTGGTCCTGGCGATTCCGGATCCGGTCTTCGCCGCGTACTTCATCGTATTGCTGGCGATGCTCTTCATCGTCGGACTCAGGATCGTCATCCAGGACGGCCTCGACAAGAACAAGGGCTTCATCGTGGGCGCCGCTTTCCTGGTTGGATTCAGTTTGCAGTATGAACTGATCTACCCGGAGTTTTTCTCGCAGTTCGCGGGCGGTCTGTTTCGAAACGGAATGACCGCGGGGGGCCTGGTGGCCATTCTTCTCAACCTGGCGCTCAGTGCCACGGGATACCGCCGCTACCGGTTGGAGACGGAACCGGACATGTCCGCCCTGCCTGAAATCCGATCGTTCCTCGGAGACTTCGCCTCGCGGTCCGGCTGGGACGTGGCCATGGCAGGCCGTCTCGACGCCGTGGGCGAAGAGGCGCTGCTGACGCTCGTCCGACAGGAAGAGCAAGGAAAGCGTGAAGGGAGAAGTCTGCGGCTCGTCGTATCCAGGGAAGAAGGCGGGGCGGTGCTCGAGTTCATCGTTACGCCGAGGGGTGAAAACATCCAGGACAGACTCTCCACGTTACCCGACG
>JAJECR010000087.1 GCA_022821935.1 Candidatus Latescibacterota bacterium | reverse complement strand
GTCGAGTTCGGAGAACAGCGCCCGGTCCATGGTGTCGTATCCCACGCCAAGGATCTGGGGATAGATCAGGGCCAGGGCGCCGACGAGCAGCCCGCCGGTCATCGGCTTCAGGTAATCCGGCAGCGGTGTCTTGCCGTAGAGGTCTTCCACACCGTAAAGCGCCCGTACGAAGAGGGTGCCCACGACGGCGGCCAGGATGCCCAGCACGGCGTACATGGCGAATTCGAGGGGATGATTCACCCCGTGCGGCGGAACGGCGATGGCCGGCTGGTTGCCCAGGAAGTGACGGGATATGGCGGTAGCCACCACCGAGGAGATCACGATGGGACTGAACCGGCTGAAGGAGAAATTGCCCAGGATGACTTCGAGGGAGAACAGCGCACCGGCAATCGGCGTATTGAATGTCGCCGCTATGCCCGCGGCCGCGCCGCAGCCCACGAAGGTTCGCATGCGATGGAGGTTGACGCTCGACAACTGGCCAAAGGTGGAGCCGATGGCGGCGCCGATCTGGGCGATGGGGCCCTCACGGCCTACCGACATCCCGGTGCCTATGCTGATGGCGGTGGCCAGCGAGGTTTCCACTGCGACCCTGGGCCTGATCCGTCCGCCGCGAAGGGCTACGGCCTCCATCACATCGGGCAGTCCACGGGCTTCGCGGGTGCTGAAATAGATCAGAATGCCGACGATCAGCCCGCCGGCCGTGGGCACCGAGAGCACCGTCAACGTAGTCAGCGAAACGCCGTCGGACAATCCGCCGCCCCAGGCGATGGACTCGATGAACATGATCAGCTCGCGGAATGCAATGGCGCCTCCCGCGCCCAGCACGCCGATCAGCACCGCGGCGCTGATCATGAAGACCTGGTCGGTCGTCCGCATGCGTTCGATATTGGCGTGCAGGCGCTGCCTGAAGCGCCGTACCATTACGCGCCATAGACGAAACACCCTCAACCGCGACAGATTCATGGAACTCCCGATTCACCTTCACCTTGTCATCAGCTACGAAACGCAGTATCATACATATACTTGTCGATAACGGCTAAGTCAATTTCTGCCAGGGAATGAGCCGTATACGTTCTGCCAGGGAACGAACTGTATATGAGCGAGGATTTCAGTATTCCACTGCCCGATACGTCCGGTTGGGGCGAGCCTGACCGGGGCATCAAAGTGAAACCCGTGGACGGCCGCGGCATCCTCATGCGGGACTGCCAGGTCGGCAGGGCGGGTGAGGTGCCGGACGTGGCGCCCGAGGGCCGGGGACTGGCCCAGCGCGGGTCGGTGGTCGATCCCGGAACGCCCGAATTCGGATTTACCATCCGGGAGAAGAAGCTGGTATGGGCCGATAACATCGCGGAGTTGTACGAGCAGGGCAAGGCGGGGCAGTGGGACGCGACGACCGACATCCCCTGGCACGAACTGCCCGAGTTGCCGGACGACCTGGAGCAGGCCGTGTGCCAGGTCATGACCTTCCTGATACAGAACGAATACCTGGCCATGTACCTGCCGGCCAAGTTCATGAACCGGATCGACCCCCAGTTTTCCGAAGTGGTCCTCTTCCTGGCCACGCAGGTCATGGACGAGGCCAGGCACGCGGAGGTCTTCACCAAGCGGGCCCTCGCCAACGGCGGCGGCCTGCAGTACGTCTCCGCCGCGACGGAATGGTCCCTGCGCAGCCTGCTGGCGCAGGACGACTACTCGAACGGTTCCTTCCTGATGCACGTCCTGGGCGAGGGGACCTTCATGGAGCTCCTGATGTTCCTGGAACAAGTCGCGCCCGATCCGGTGACCGCCCGGACCTTCAAGCTGGCGCGCCAGGACGAGGGCCGGCACGTGGGATACGGCATATCCCATTTCGCCTACCACATCGAACAGGACCCGTCGATAAAGGATGATCTGATGCGGGCGGCCGAGGAACGGACGCTGTTCCTGCAGCAGGCCTCTGGTTCCAGTCCCTTCGTGCTGAAGGCCATGATGACACTGGCCGGCGGTGGATCGCATCCGGAGCAACTGGCCCGGGGCCGGGACGCGGTGGCGGGTCTCTATGAGGAAATGCACGGAAAGCGCGTGCGTGAACTCGTGTCCATCGGATTCGACCGCCCGGACGCCGAACGCATCTCGGAACTGCACGGAAGCGGCGTTCGTAACTTCATGTAATCCTTTATCTTAAACGTGGAGTGGATGCCGACGGGTGAGGCGGATGCCGACGCAAAACGTATGCGGACGCATGAAGCGGAGACCGCCGCGAGAGGCTTAACATGGGCGTAGTACACAAACACCGCGGCCAGAATGGCGCAAACGACTGGTCGGACGTGGAGATGGTGCCCTACACCAAGGGCGGCGCCGTAGGCGGGTCGGTCCGGGTGGTGATCGGTCCGGATGACGGCGCGAACAATTTCTCCATGCGCTACTTCGAAATCGAACCGGGCGGCCAATCCTCCTTCGACCGTCACGACCACGACCACGGTATCTACATACTGCGGGGCCGGGCAAAGGTCCTCATCGGGTGGGACGTGCACGACGTGGGACCGGGCGACGTGGTGTACATCGCCCCCAACGAACAGCACCAGTTCGAGAGCGTCGGCCAGGAACCGCTCGGGTTCCTGTGCGTCGTGCCCCCCAAGGACAACGCCCCGGATACCGCCTGAGTCCGACCCGCCGGTCAGCCGCTCCGCGCGGCGCTGTTTTTCATCCCGTTCGACACCAGGTGCAGTTGCGTATTCACGTATCCCGGACGCACTTCTTCGAAATGGGGACCCATGATCCGGTGCAGGTCGCCCAGGGCGTGAAAGGGCACGGTGGGTATGGCGTGGTGCTCGGCGTGGTACGCGTTGTTCCAGTTCAACCACCGGACCAGGGGGATGGTCAGTACGGTCCGCGTGTTGAGCAGGATATGGCGCACGCGGGGGCAGCCCGTATGCTCGGACATGCGTATGAGGCGCATGACGGGTTCGCCCAGGAGACGGGGCGCCAGCCAGTACAGGAGCACCGCCGTCGTGTCGAACCAGATCGACGCGGCCGCCAGCGCTCCGTACACCAGGACCATGCTCCAGGACTCCATAACCACGTTTCCCCGTTCCCGCCGGGGCAGGAATTTCGTTTCCACCGCGTTGAACCGTCCGAAGAGCATCCGGACCAGGGCGGTCAGGTTACTGTAGAAATAGGGAATGCCCGTCGCATACCAGAGATAGCCGCCGAGGCGTTCCGCCATGGGGATCATCTCGGGATCGTCGCCGGTGATCTGCGTGTGGGAATGATGGGCCAGGTGCTCGTACCGGAAATAAGCGGGAATGAGAAACAGCCCCGTGCCGGTGATCCAGCAGACGATCCGGTTCATCGCCGCGCTTCTGAAGGCCGTTCCGTGTGAGCATTCATGGAAGGGCGCGAACCAGTGCACCACGACGGTGCCATGGGCCAGCAGAGCCGGTGCCAGCCACCACGTTCCCAGGGCGAGCGACACCAGGTACCCGGTGAGCAGCGTGGCCAGCCCGTGGCCTGCGAGGAAGACAAGACCCGGCAGGTTACGTCGCTGGAGCAACGCACTGAGCCGGTCTGGGGGAACGATATCGGTGGGTTTTACCGGGGGTTGCTTCACGCTGTTTTCAGGAACAGACATCGGTTGGGAGCATTTGAAACAGGTGGACCGGATTTGATTTCATTTACAGGCCGTGGTCCGGCGGATCGTCAATTGGCGGATCGTGGTCCGCTACTCCGCCCGAGCCGCCCGGTCGTCGATCTCCACGATCCCCCGTTCGAGATCGAAACGGCGCGTTTTCTGCTTTTCCACGTCACCCACGGTCACCCGGACGAAGAAGGCGCCGTCGGGATAGTCGATGGAGTGGATATCCCCTTGTGCGAAGGCGGTCGCCTCGCCTGCGCCGACGGTGTATTCCCTGGCCACCTCGAGACGGGCCTGACCCTCGGACCCGCCGTCGTCCAGTCGCCGCCACCGGCGCATTAGCGTATGGCCCGTGTAGTTTCCATAGATCACGCTGCAGGGGCCGTGATCGTGGGGCGGGGAAGTGCCGCCTTTTCGACCGCCGTGGACAATGACGTGGATATTGGTTTCGGGATCATGGCCGATCACGGTATGGCCCCTGTATTCGCCCATGTCCACGTAGGTTTCCAGCAAGTCAGGCTGGCGGAGCAGGCGCTCGGTATTCTCCCGGATCGCCTCCAGCCCGTCCCTGATGCCGTGTTCTCCCACGATTTCCCGGGCATCGCCAAGGAAATCATCGACCGTGTATCGAGTCACCGATGGCCTCCTCGATCATCTCTTTCCTTATCTTCCGCAGGTAGTTGAGAATATGACTTGCATTTCATATGAAAATACCGTATTATATCTATCTTGGACTCAATATACGCTTAAGCATACCAATTGTCCACTAATACTCAGTGCCCATTTGTTCCAGGTTATCCAACGGAGGAATCAGGATGACACGCATCAGGAAGTTGTACCGTCTCGCCGCTTTTACGATGCTGGCTGCATTTATCGCCGCCCCGGTGGTGCAGGCCCAGACGATCGCGGATGCGAAGACAAAAGTTGAAGCCATGCCGGACGACCCCCCGCGTCATTACAATCTCGGCATCGCGTATTACAAGGCGGGACAGTACTCGGACGCCATCTCCGCCTTTCAAAAGGCCGTCGAGCTGAAGGAAGATTACAAGGAAGCCTTCTACAACCTGGGGCTGTCCCAGGAAAAGGCGCGCCAGACGTCCAATGCGATCAAATCATACCAGAAGGCCACGCAGCTTGACGCCAAGTACGCCGATGCCCACGCCGCGTTGGGCGGCGCGTACCGGAAGATCAAGAGCACCAGGAACGCCATCCGCTCGTACCAGGCGGCAATTCAGATCAACGGCCGCAAGGCGAACTGGCACTACAACCTGGGCATCCTGTACCAGACCCGGGAAGACTATCGCAACGCGATCAAATCCTATGAGAACTACCTGAGGCTGGCGCCCCGGGCCAGGAACGCAAAGTCAATCAGAGACATCGTCGCCCAGATGAAGGACGCGATAGGGTAACTGGCGTCGGGATCGACAGACTGATTGCGTAGTATTACATAGTAAAAAGCCTCCGCTGTTATTGATTCAAGCGGAGGCTTTTTCGTTTGCCCCGCGACGGTGTTACGGCACGGTGTTGCGGCTGCGGGTTTCTCCGCGGGAGATCATCAGCGGGCGATGTAGACTCGGGTATAGTCCATGGCCCCGACAGTGCCGTCCGGATTTTCCGTCATCCCCTTCACCCAGGGCTTCCTGAGCTCCAGGTTCACCGGGTGGAACAGAAAAGCCCCGGCGTAGTCGGCCACCATGATCTCTTCCGCCTCCGCATAAAGCGCGCGGCGCTTTTGCCTGTCCAGTTCCGCCGCCGCCTGCTCCACCAGCCTGTCGAATTCCGCGTTCGTCCAATCCGACCGGCCGTATCCCTGCGGCTGCGAGTGCCAGATCATGTCGAGCATGTTGCGCGGGTCGAGATAATCGGCGTAGAACACGATCAGGCCAAGGTTCATACGCCAGTTGTACATGTTGTTCATATACATGGTTCGGTCGGCGCTTCGGATGGTGATATCGACCCCGATGTTCTCCTTCAGCATGGCCATGATGGCCTCGCTGATCCGCTTGATGGTGGGATTGGGCGCGCGCAGCCACATTTCCTGGCGGGGGAATCCTCGGCCCCGCGGATAGCCGGCTTCCCTGATGAGTTCCCGGGCCCTTGCGGGATCGTAGGCCTGGTAGGGCTTCATGGCCGGACCGTTGTATTCCGCGAATTCGGGCGGGATCATGGAATAGGCTGGCACAGCCGTATCGCCCAGCAGGATCTTGGTGATGACCTCCCGGTCGATCGCCCGGGTGAAGGCCTCCCGGACCCGTACGTCGTCGAAAGGCGGCTGGCGGGTGCGGAAGAAAAGATACCACGATGCCCTGGCCGCCACCTTGACCAGGTCCGGCGCGAGTTCGGGGTCCGCCATGATCCGCGGCATGTCGGTCACGTCGACGAGTTCACGGTCCACCTCGTTGTTTTCGTAGGCGAGTACCGTGGCCACCGCCGCGTTGCGGAAGGGATGGATGACCTTTTCCAGGTAGGGCTTATGGGGACCGTTGTACATGGGGTCCGGGACGAAGGTCATATGGCTGCCCGTGACCCATTCCGATACTTTGAAGCCCGAATTCGAGACGATGTTTTCAAGACGGGTCCATTTCCTTTCGTACTTTTCAACCTGCCATGGGGGTACGGGCAGGGCGTTTCCGTAAGATACGATATAGGGCAGGTACGGGGCCGATTTCTCCGTCTCGATGACCAGCGTGCGATCGTCGGCGGCGCGGACACCCAGCTGGGTCAGGTCCTTGATTTCGCCGCGGTTGATGGGCCGCGCGTTCTTGAAATCGTGATAGAAGAACCCGTACGGGTTGGCCTCCTGCGGATCCAGCATGCGGCGGAAGGAATACACGAAGTCATGGGCCGTGACGGGCCGGCCGTCGCTCCACCGCGCGCCTTCGCGCAGGTGAAAGGTCCAGGTCTTGCCGTCTGGGGATGACTCGTAGCCGTCGGCTGCCGCGGGTTCCGGATTCCAGTTCGGATCGCGGCGGAGCAGGGGCTCGAAGGGGATGATGGTATCTTCCGTGTCGTAGTCGTTGATGGCCGAGTCGAGTGTGCGGGGTTCCGGGCTCATGTAACGGAAGACCTGCTGGCCCTGGGGGGAAGCGTCCTGCGGCAGGGGTCTTGCGGCTGATTCACCGGAACTTCCGCTCTGCGCCGAAATCAGCAGGGGGATCAGAAAGATGACGGCAACCGATCCGAGTATGACGGGCGGAATGACGGTCGCGCACTTGATAGCGCACTTCAAAGCATGGGACATGGTTTCTTCCTGTTTTTGAAAGATCTTTTAGTGAAGATCAGAGAAGACGGACCGGCATGACCGGCCAGGGGTGTCAGTTTTCCTCCAGCGCCTCGGCCATGGCCGCGACAAGGCCGTCGATATGCGATTCGTTCATGGCCGCCGAGAGGCAGTTCATGGCGAGGCCGTTCGACAGGTAATAGCCCCTGTTCAGCAGGGACAGGTAAATATCGGATACGGGACCCTTGTCCGCCGCCGCCACGGCGCGGTAGGTCCTGACTGGTCCCCTCGTAAAGTAGATACTGAACGTCGAGCCGGACGCGACCGCCGTCGCCACGGTGCCGGTGCGAGTGAACACGCCCTCGAGGCCATCCACCAGGCGATCGGTGAGGCGGTCCATCCGTTCGTATACATCCGGCGTCAGCACTTCAAGCATGGCGTGACCCGCGGCCATGGCGACCGGGTGGGCGCTGAAAGAACCGCTCTGGAACACCCGCACCTTGCCCTGGGTGGGATCCAGCAGGGACATCAGTTCCCGGCGTCCACCGAAAGCGCCAACGGGAAAACCGCCGCCCACGATCTTTCCGTAGGTGCTCAGGTCGGGCAGGATGCCGCACTGGGACTGGACACCACCCGGTGACGCGCGGAATCCCACGATTTCGTCCAGGATCAGGAGCACCCCGTATTTGGCTGTGATCTCCCGTACCGCCTTCACGAAGTCCAGACGCTGGGGGATGACGCCCGTCTTCGGATCGAGGATCACGGCTGCCAGCTCATCCCTTTTTTCCTCGATAATCGCTTCTACGGCCGCTTCGTCGTCGAAGGGAAGAATGACGACGTTGTCGGTGGCGTTGGGGGGCATGCCCCCGGCGCTGGCCACGGGTACCGGACGGTCCGCGGGTCCCGCCTTCGCCAGGTCGGGCGATGTGCTTATCTCCACGGCGTCGTGGCTGCCGTGGTATCCGCCTTCGAATTTGGCGATGACGTGCCGGCCCGTGTACTCCCGTGCCAGCCGGATCGCGTGCAGCGTCGCCTCCGTCCCGGAATTGCAGAACCGGATCATTTCGAGTGATTCCACCCTGCGGCACAGCGCTTCCGCCAGCGCGGTCTCGGTACCCATGGGGCCTGCCACGGCGATGCCCTGCTCGAGCTGTCGCTCCACGGCCCGGACGACGGCGGGATGATTGTGCCCCAGGATCTGCGTCGTGTGGTGATTGGCGAAATCCACGTACCGGTTTCCGTCCACGTCGTACAGATGGCAGCCTTCGGCCCGCGCGATGGTGACCGGGTACGGCGCGTAGTAGTAGGCGCCCTTGGCGACGCCGGGCATGACCTCGCCCGTGCGCTTGAACGCTTCGTGGGACGCTGGCGTCCGGCTGCGATAGACAGACGCCGGAGAGGTCTTCTGTGCCGTTGTCATATATGCGGGTATTCCTTTCAGATGTCCTCTAAATGAATCAGGAGCGGCAGAGGTCCTTCAAATGAGCCAGGGCCGGCCGGGTTCCCGCGGAGCGGCCGGTTCCCGCGCTTATTCGCGGTTAGGCGCCGCGACCGCCGTCATGCCTGGTACGCTTCCCAGAGGGCCTTGTAGTATCCCATCAGCCGTTCGGGTTCGGGGCTGTGGCCGATTTCCGCGAGCGTGTACCCGTTGTATCCGTCTTCTTCAAGCAGGCGGAACAACTCCCGCCAGGGATACTCGGGGCGGTAGATTTCGGTGATGTGCACCAGGCCGATCCGGTGGCTCAACAGCCGGTAGTTGGCCTCGATGGAACCGTCCACCACTTCGCCGAAATTCGAGTTCCAGCAGATATATGCATTGGGATGGTCCGCATGGTCCATGATGGCCCGCATGCGCCGCGGCTCCTGGGTGTCCCGGCCGTGTACCTCGACCCGGATCTGCACGCCGAGACCGGCCGCCGCTTCCGCGCATTCCCCGACGGCCTTTCCGATCTGTTCGAGGGTCTCCTCTTCCGGGATGCCCGCTTCCGTTTGCAGACCGTTGGGGCGTACCTTGACGCCCGGACACCCGAGGTCTGCCGCCAGCTTCGCGTATTCGAAGGTACCGTCCACGTTGGCCCGGACCTCCGCGGGATCGACCGAATGATACTCGAAGGCCGTGCCCAATCCCACGAGATCCAAGCCGCCGTCCGCGAACCT
>JAJECR010000292.1 GCA_022821935.1 Candidatus Latescibacterota bacterium | reverse complement strand
GGGAGGGAGTTTGAGATTGCCGAAGCGTACCGGGAAGAACGGGATAAGGAGCGGGGTAAGGTGATGTGGGGAGTGATGTAGGACGCTTGTCAACTCACAATGCATATCGCAGCGACAAAAGCAGTCCGTGGCTGGACAGCTTCGCTCTCGTTTCGGCAAGTTCGATTTCCAGCGGGTCCCGGCGGCCGTCATGCCATACCACGCGTCCCGTGTCTACGTCCGTCGAGACGAATCCCGAATCCGTATAACGCCAGGCGACATCGAGCGTCATATTCGCCCATAGCGTTGCCGCGAAGCCGGCCGTCATCATCACGGCGAAATCAACATGTCGTCCACTCGGGACGATGGTTTTCGTATTCGGGAATGTCATAAGCGTTTCTTCTATGTCGACGACGTTGAGGCCGCTGCCGCTGCCCAGGAAAGGCCTGAAGGGACCGAAGCCGGGTAGGTCCAGGTAGGCAGCCAGCATACCTGATACGGAGGAAAGCTCCGCCGTGACTTCCTGGTCTCCAGTGGTCTGCACGAAATTGGCGTTGCCCTGGTAGGTAAAGCCCGGACGGTATTGAAGGAGGGCTTCAAAGCGTAGCAGGGGTGTCGCGAAGTACCCGATCCCGAGTTCGCCGCCGGTCATCGTTCCGAAATCTCCCTTCGATCCCAGGGGCGAACCGTCTATGCCCTTGCCGCAGCCGTAAAGGGCGGCCGGGGAGATGCTGAGACAGTCGTCGTCCCCGAACCTGGTATTGGAGGAGAGATCCAGGTTCACCCCGCCCCGAAGGTAGAATCCGTTCCGCAGGTCGGTGAGACCGGATGCCGGCCGAGCAGTTTCAATCTGACCTGAAGGATCTCCCCCTGAACCTGGGATAGCGGTCGCCTGTGCGCCCGCCTGCTTGATGTTCATAGCGGCCATGACTAGAGCCAGGGTAATGGCCGTCCTGATCCCCATGGCTATCCAACGGTCGCTGGTCATGTTCCTCCCCTGTTTGGTCTCATCTTGACGGGCTGGTTGAACAAACCGCGCCTTGCATCTGCCCGGTCGGCTTCCACCCGTGATAATAGGAGGAACGTCGTTACAAATCAAGCACTTAACAATCGGTGACGTTGCGGGATTATCCCAGAAATTTCTTGAACCGGGAGACGGTCTCCTCGTCCAGATCTTCGATATGGACCTCGCCGGATTCGAGATCTTCCAATAGATCATTCAGGTTTGTGTCACGGCTGCCAAGGCGCTTCGATTCTTCCGTAGTCATATCCCGGTGGATGACGCGCAGGTAGGCACGCTGCTCAGGCGTCGGATAGTTGAATTGCAGTTGGAAATCCCGTGCCTTCAGTGCTTCATACTCCGCCTTCAATTTTACCATGGATTCGCCGACGCCCAGCACGCGGACCCACGCCTTGCTTCGCGTAATCGCCGTGAAGAGCCGGTTGCGGACACTCGCCAGATCCCGGCCCGCCGAGTAGCATTCCTGGGCGTTGACAATGTAGACCATGGCGGCTTCGTTTCCCTTTGCGCGGTGAATCCCGGTGAAGGTCACCAGGTCATCCCCGGGCAGAAAGAAGAAATCCGGGTCCGTATCCACGCCGGCGAGATGGGAAGGGATGCCCAGTCGCATCAGGCGGTTTCGCATCGGTCCGACCTGATCGCGCGTGATCTGGGGATTGGAGTTGATGACCATGATGTCTTCGTGACGCAGTTCGTCCTCTTCGAGGTTACTGGCGATTGCCCGCGCAATCCAGTCGGTCTGCTGCGCTTTGTTTTCAAAGGCAATAAACTTGATCAGATCGTCTATATCCGAATGTTCTTCCAGGAACCCGGGGCTCGTCTCCGCGGTTCTGTGCAGCATTACCGGGGAACCGTCGCGCAGTTCGCCGTCATGGACCCGGTAACCGATTTCTTCCCACAAGCTCGGATGGTCGAACATCTGGACCAGCCCGGTGCCGTCCGCCCGGCTCGGTTCGCGGTATATGCCGAATCCGAGAGCGTGCGCCGCGACCAGAACGGGCTTCGGGTTGCGGTAGCACTTCGACAGGATGATGTCGCGTTGCGGCTCGCGGGGGTCGGAGACATGCAGCCGCACGACGGGCGATCCGTCCGCGTTGCTTCCGAAGATCTCCTCCGGCGACGGGAGGGAGCCGCCGGATAGGCTCTGCAGCTCATCGTAGGCGTATACCAGCCTGCCGGGGCGACGGAGCATCGCGTAGCAGAGCCGCAGAAACGAGGCCGACAGGTCCTGTGCCTCGTCTACGAGCATGGCGTCGTAGACCGGCTTTCGCTCGCGCACGCATTCGAGCGCGCTTTCGCAAACGCCCTCCAGTTCTTCTTCCTGCGGGTACCGTCGCCGCGCCGACCGGAAATCGAGGTATTCCGCGCCGTGCAAACGGCAGAATTCGTAATAGATCCCGTCCCGTTCCGCGTCCCCCCGGGCGCCCCAGGCGTTCAGGACGCGCAGGTACCTCCAGTCGGGTCCTTCGCCGGTCTGTTCGATGGAGAAGTGGGTGATCAGGCGGCGGAAATGTTCCTTTAGCGAACGCGTAAGGAACGTGACCGCGATACGCCATTCGGGGTGCGATGCGTGGAGATAGGCCGCTTTAAGCGCGAGTACGATAGTCTTGCCCGACCCCGCCAGGCCGCGTATGCGCTGCACGCCTTCGACCGTTTCGATGACGGCCCTGCGCTGCAAGTGGTCCAGTGTCGCGATCGAACTTTCGAGCCGCGCCAGTTTGGCGCCCCGGGAGTGCTCCTGCGTAACGCGCCTGCCAAGTCCGCTCTTTCGAATCGTGGAGATGTTCTCGATCGCCGATAACGCCTTATGGAACGCGTCGGGGTCGCCTGGATCATCCCAGGTGAACTGTTCCAGCGCCTGCAGTAGCGAGGAAGCGCTTGCAAGCGGGTAATCGGGATCTTCGCAAGAAGCCGGGTTGTCGATTGCGGGGGCAAAGGAAACGGTATGGATGGGGATGATGAGGTCCCGGCGGCGCATCAGTTCCCTGTGCGCCTTGAGCCGGGCTTCGAGCCGGTTGGCCGAATCGTCCTGCCGCGCCCCGTAATCCCCCGTATCGCGCCCCTCGATGAGATCGAAGACGACGATCCCCTTGTCCGGCGAGACCAGCAGGGCGTCGATCGGGTGCGGCCCCGCGGACGTATTGATGATCGGGTATCCGATGAACAACTGGCCGGACAGGCTCGACTGCCGAGCCATGATCTCGACCAGTGCATCGCTCGACACCGGCTTCTGGCTGGTACCCCGAACGATTTCGACACTCATGGCGATTCTCTCCGGTTAATCGACATTTTGGCTGCTCCGTGGGTGAGGCGTTCCCATGCGCGATCCGATTGTACCACCGGTTATACTGCCGGATTGCATCGCCGGGAGTCGCGATGCGCAGGGATTCGTAGTATGACGAATTCAGACGCGGCAGAGACCGCTACCGGACAGACAGCGGTCTTGCGGCAGTGTGCTGAATTACGGTGATTTGACTAATTAGTCGGGAGAATCGTGTGAAACTCGTGGGAAATCGTATTTTGCTGGGAAAAACGTTAGGAGGATCTCGTACAGTTTCAAGAACAGTACAATTCACCTATTCACTGACCACTCACCATGTTTAGGTCGTATCCTGTGAGTTAGGACACTGTAAGATATAGATTGTAAGGCAATGTATGGAAGCCGAGGCCGGGGATCTGTTCATCCAAGGGGATCGAAGAGGGAGCAAGGCAGATCAATAGTCGATAAGTAGACTCGCGACGTAGTTCGCGCTAACGATTCCATTGCTCAAGGACAGGCAACACCTCACTTGATTCCTATTCACGAGTTTTTTCAGTCGAATTACTGATTTCTTCAGAAGTTCCGATTAATTGGATCCTTTCTTATTATAGTGTTTGTCCAACTCAGCCATGATGTTGGGATTGAAAAAGGGCTTTTTGGCGCTTTTGAGGTTTTCTGGATCGAGATAACGTAGCCGTCCGAATCTCTCGTCTTTTGCGAGATGCTTCCGAATCTCATGGTACTGTTCATTGACCTTAAAATCCTCGTAGCGATGCCTACACTTTTTCGTGAGGGTAGCATAATCCCACGGGTATCGCTCTCGAATGTCTTCTTCAGTCAACAAGACCGGCAGTGCCGATAAGTCTTCTGTTACTTTAACGGGGAAGGCGTTCTGCGATTTTGATCTTGTGAACTTCAGTTCTACATTCACACTCACCGAGTACGTCGATTCTGGATCAATGTTGGACTCATCAATATCGTACAAGAACGCTAAAAAGTTACTCTCTTCTTTGTTTAGTAATGAACCTTCTACATCAGACGGTAGAGCCAAAAAAGTGAGTGGCATTAAATGAAAGTTAAACTCCGTGACATCTCGCTGAAACCACTCCCTGACAGCATTTGCAAAGTTCTTTACACAAGCTGCACCGATTTCATACAGACGAGTATGGAATGCATGAGATTCATTGTAGAAATGCGTGGCGCAGTCCCTGAATTCTAACATCTTTTCTATGTTTTGGTATGCAAGAGGATCTATGATTCGTTTATTAAGCAACTGCTTGGCTAAGTATCCTAAATCATGAGTAAAAGGGGCTTGAGATCGGGTTCTCTTAATTGTTTTCCGCGAACTCCTTTTTCCGGTCGGCGTTTGGCGATTCTCATATACGTAAAGGCTTCGTTTCTTGTTTCGATGAAGATTGAGCCACATAGCCTTGAGAAGGAGTTCCCAAGCATTTATAGCTAGGATAGCAAATGATTCATTCCGATAGGGAAATCCCGGCTTATTGTATATCTCTATGGCGGCAACCATTGCCAATACTGATCGGTCCAATAACTGCTTCGACGACGATTTCATTGTAATCCAACCCCCGACACGCCTATTATCCGCCTTTTCCCCCATACTCCAGTTTCGGCATATATGCATTCCGCTGGGTGGCTGCGGGATCGAAGCCTGACTGGAGGTCGATCCCGAACCGCGGATCGACGCCAAACCAGAGTCCGAAGCGTAGTGCTGATTCAGCGGTAGTCGATCGCTTGCTGACGATGAACTGTCCGATCCCATTCATCGGAACGTCGATTTGACGCGCGTACTCTGTCGGCGACACTTTCAGTTCATCAAGTTCACCCTGAAGTATCACGCCAGGATGGGTGGTGCGTTGTAGCATGGTTGCCGATAGACTCGTACTTATAAATTAACTTCGCCATATCGATCCGTTGGTAGGGAGAGAAGTACCTGAGGGCGCTGGCTATCAGTGAGATAAGGGACTCAGTTGACTGCTGAACTGTCAGGAACGATGAGATCGACGAAAACATCGAGAGTCCTGCCGCAGCGAAACCTGTTAAATCGCCCATATCCAACTCCTTTCGGACCGCTGAACTTACTGCGGTTTTAAAGAAGCCAGCCCCTGACGCAATCAGCGCCCGCAAGTACTCCTCTCCGAAGCGGGTGTTGTTCCACCCCTTAAAACGTGTATAGGTCTGTTATTCCTCGCACCAATCTTTACAATTCTATCGTCTGCGAAACAGCCACGAGCCAGACTTCGCTACGTCTTTTGACTCGCGTCTGTTAAACCTTCGCCTCGAACGCCGCAATCTCCTCCGCACCCTCCAACACGCCGATCTCCAGGTGGAAGTCTCTCACCTCATCGGGCTCGATGTACTGCAGGTAGCCGTTCTTGCGGTTCCAGGCCCGGCCCAGCATGCTGACGTTGCCCGGTTCGATGCCGGTGACGTAGGTGCCCCGGTGAAAGTGCTGCCAGTGGGTGACGATGGGGATTTCCGCCTTGGGGAAGGACCAGTACAGACCGAGGCCGAGCCGGTCGTTGATCAGGCCGACGCGGCACTGGCCGGCGGCATCGGCGCGGGGATGGAGGATGTAGACGTCGTCATGCGCTTCGTCTCGAGGTGCAGAAACTGTAGCATAGGTCTCCGGGCCGACTTCCCGGTCTTCGAGCCATTCGGTCGTCTTCTCGCTGTCGATGACCACGCGCGTGCCCTCGTCGAGGACGGGGAACCCGGGGTTGCAATGATAGACGAACATCAGGGGTGAGCGATCCACCGACTGGTTGTGTATCCGGTCGTGGATGTGCAGCGATTTCTCTCCCAGGACGGTCGAGATTTCCCGGGTAAGTTCCAGGTTGGTGCCGAAGACGACGGCTTCCCTGACCTTCCCGCGAACCTTCACGATGTAGTCGTCGCCGTCCCACTGGCCGTCGGTATGGACCTGCCGGGCGGGAAGGAAGGAAAGGCGGCCGTGAAGACCCAGCTCTTCGTTTTCTTCTTCCGGATCGGTCTCCGGATGCCCTGTGAAGGTCATCCCGCAGCTGAGGACCAGGCCGCCGTAGAACCCGCGCATCCAGCCATACCCCTGCGGTTCGTAGAAGGAAGGGCCCACGTCGCCCGTGTTCCCGCGAAAGCAAAGTGACATGCCCTTGTAGTGGGCCGAAGCCACGTCCAGCGCCCGCCCGGGCAGCAGGGAGAAGCACAGGCCCGAGGCATTGAATACTTCGATGAGATCGGCACCCCGGTCGCTGCCCTCCTTCAGCTCGCCGTACCGTGCGTGGGCGACCTGGCTCATATCTCCGATGACATCAAGCAGTTCCCTACGGGTGTAGTCTCTTCCAAATAGACGCGCCATTTTCACTCTCTCCCTGTTTACTTCCGCTGGATCTTCGCCCAGGTATCGCGCAGGGCGATGGTCCGGTTGAACACGGGGCCATTCGGCTTAGATTCGACCTCATCGACGCAGAAATAACCCAGCCGCTCGAACTGGTAGTTCACGCCGGGAACGGCCTCTACCAGTCCGGGTTCGACCTTGCAGTCTGTGACGTTCTTGAGCGAGTCCGGATTCAGCAGCGACCGGTCATCGTCCGTTTCGCCCGGACGGGGTTCCGGATCGCTGAAGAGCCGGTCGTAGAGACGCACGGTCGTGTTCAAGGCGTGTGCGGCCGAAACCCAGTGTATGGTGCCGCGAACCTTTCTGCCATCGGGCGTGGTGCCGCCCCGGGATTCCGGATCGTAGGTGCAATGCAACTCGACTACCCGGCCATCGCCATCCTTGATCACGTCCGTACACGTGATGTAATAGCCATAGCGCAGGCGGACTTCACGGCCCGGCGCGAGCCGGAAGAACTTCCGCGGCGGATCTTCCATGAAATCATTCCGCTCGATGTAGATCTCCCGGGTAAAGGGTATCTGCCGCGTCCCCATCCCCTCGTCCTCCGGGTTGTTCACGGCCTCCATCTGCTCGGTGCGGTCGGTGGGGTAATTGGTGATCACGACCTTCAGCGGGTCAAGCACGCCCATGACCCGGGGCGCCCGCTTGTTCAGGTCTTCCCGAATGATGAAATCCGACAGGGCCATGTCGATGAGGTTGTGGTTCTTGGCCACGCCCACGCGGTCGCAGAGGGTCCGGATGGACTCGGGCGTGTATCCCCGGCGGCGCAGGCCGGACAGCGTGGGCATGCGTGGATCGTCCCACCCGGACAGCACGCCTTCTTCGATGAGGGGCCGGTAGAAACGCTTCGACAGCACGGTGTGGGCCAGCACCAGCGGTGCGAATTCGATCTGCTGGGGATGGTATACGTCCAGGCGGTCCAGGATCCAGTCGTACAGCGGCCGGTTGTTCTCGAATTCCAACGTGCAGAGCGAATGGGTGATGCCTTCGATGGAATCCGACAGGCAGTGGGTGAAGTCGTACATGGGATACACCCGCCACTTGTCCCCTGTGCGGTAATGATGGGCGTGCCGGATGCGGTACAGCACGGGATCGCGCATCGTCAGGTTGGGATGGGCCATGTCGATCCGGGCCCGCAGCACGTGGGCACCGTCCTGGAACTCCCCGGCCTGCATACGCTCGAACAGGTCCCGGTTCTCATCGGCCGGCCGGTCGCGGTACGGACTGTCCCGGCCCGGTTCCGTGGGCGTGCCCCGGAGGTCCCGCATTTCTTCCCAGGTGAGGCTGTCGACGTAAGCGTCCCCCTGATCCACGAGTTGCAGCGCGTAGGCGTACAACTGATCGAAGTAATCGGAGGCGAAATACAGCCGGTCTTCCCAGTCGAATCCCAGCCACCGAATATCCCGCTTTATCCCCTCGACGAAATCCACGTTCTCCGTCTCCGGATTCGAGTCGTCGAACCGGAGGTTGCACAGGCCGCCGTACTCTTCCGCCACCCCGAAATTCAGGCAGATGGACTTGGCATGGCCAATATGGAGATAGCCGTTCGGCTCCGGGGGGAAACGGGTCATCACCTTGCCCCCGAACTTGCCGCTCTCCATGTCCGCGTCGATGATTTCGCGTATGAAGTCCCTATACTGCTTTTCTTCGCTCATAACTTCCTGTTCCGGTTAACGTTGGAGCGGATTCAAGACCGTGTAATATAGGGCGTTAGGGGGGAAATGGCAAGGTGTTGATGGATCAGTCGATTAGATGATAAGACTCAGTCCATGTATTTCTGTGATTCGGGCGACCGATAGGCGTGAGGACCAGATGGAGTCATAACTGCCATCATGATTCAATGCGCTGGAAACCTGCTTCTTTAGCGTGGTCGTATACCTCGTCCATGTTTATCGCAGCCTATAATACAAAGCTAAACCTGGTTTATATTATGGTTCAACTTTTACATACGACAGTTCGGCCGGTTGTGACTACACCAAAATGCGTTCTTAGACGCGGTGGCGGACTCTTGAACGAATCTCCTTACCATTCATTACCAGTTCCCTGGATAACTCATAGACCTTCTGAGCGTTCATCCAGAACTCTGGAGTCTGGTCGAAATACTCGCCTAATGCGATGGCGATCTCAGCCGTCACACCACGCCTTTCGTGTACGATTTCATAAATTCTCGTGGCGGGTAGGTCTATATCACGTGCCAGTCCGTTGACGGTCAGACCCATTTCCTGGATCTGCTCAAGCAAGAGTACGCCTGGGTGGGTCGCAATTCTATTTGCAGGAATGCTCATAATGAACTTCCTAATCCTTAACTGATGGGCCTCACATCAGAAAACAATATGCTCGATCAGCCTTTGATCTTCCATCTTGCGAAAAGTACCAACGCCCAAAGGCCGATTACAATGGGGACAAGTGTAGCCGCAGCCATCACCGACAGAATGAATAGCTCGATGGTGTTAAACGATTCGAACATATCTGTACCTCAATAAGTGTAGTGACAACGTGAAACGTGAAAATCGAAAGCGGCGCTGTTGATTTTCACAATGCGCGCTGGTTTTACCTTGTCCTCGCCCACGCACCAATATGCGGCGGGATGACCACGGGACGCTTCGACGCGACGATTTCGTCCCGGACGCGCCGGGGTATGGTCTCCACGTCCACTTCTTCCGCGGTGGCGATCCCGTAATGCTCCAGCAGGGGAAGCACGCTCTGGAAGGAATTCGCGACATAGGAGTATCCCGGCCAGTCGGCGGATCCGCCGATCAACAGGCCGGCATCCAGGGTCGGTTCGGGCAGCCCCGCCTCGACGAAAACCCGGTAGAGTTCCAGGCCCATGTTGCCGTTGGCTCCGGACCGCTCGAAAACCTCGACGACCCAGTCGCCGAGCTGCCCCATGAGCGGGGTATCGGGGTGCTTGTAGGCCTCGGTGATCGTGAAATCGATTTCCTGGAACATGACGATACCGCCGGAGCGCAGGCGGGGTATTAACTGCTGCAGGACCGCGACCGGATCGGGCAGGTACATGAGCACCAGACGGCCGACCAGGGCGTCAAAGTCGTTCCCGACGTCAAGCGTCTGTATGTCGCCGGCGTGAAACGCCACGTTTTCGTGCCCCGCCGCCTCGACCCGTTCCCGCGCCGTTTCGAGGATATCGGGATTCATGTCCACACCTACGACTTCCCCGCCCGATCCCTCGAGTTCCGCGACGGCCAGCGCCACGTCTCCGGCGCCGCTTCCGATATCGAG
>JAJECR010000328.1 GCA_022821935.1 Candidatus Latescibacterota bacterium | reverse complement strand
GGGGATACGTACGGACACCGTCCTCATCGCGGGCGTTCTCGTTGATCAGGTCGATCATCTCGCTCCACGGCTCCGCGTAGGACCGGTCTCCGGTCAGCAATAGCGCGTGGCTGAAACCCGACAGGCCCAGGTGGATCGTGTCGCGGTGTACGGTCCGGCCGTCCTGCGGGGCGACGGTCGTGAACCCCCATCCGTAGCATCCTCCGTACCACTTGCCGTCGCAGGCGCCGCCGATGGTCCCGTCCAGCCCGATATTCGTGGGTATGATGCCGCCGTTTGCCCGGGTGCGATCGACCCAGGCGTCCACGTATTCCAGGATCCAGTCCCGGTACTTGTCTTCTCCCGTCAGCGCGTAGGCGTTGAAGGCGAGACCCGTCGCGACCATGTTGGAGGGATGGTCGCCGATCACGTCGGTATAGTCTTTGAAATGGCCCAGCATCTCCTGGTAATTGCGCTCGCCGTGCGCCAGGACAAAGCGGCCCTCCTCGATGGGATCTCCCGTCCAGTCCAGTGCCGTGGCCTTTCGCAGCATGGGACCTCGGCTGCCATTGAACAGGCTGCGGATGATCCGGTGTTCCGGGTCGTAGTTCCGCGCCCCGGGATCCTCGTCCATGTAGAAACCGGACCACAGCCGTACCCGGCGCTCGAATTCTTCCAACTTCGGGTCGCAGAGGCCGAGGTCGCCGAAGACCGACATGCTCTCGCCGTTGTGCAGCCAGTCGAACATGACGGGGAATTCCTTGTAGTACATCCCGTCCCGGCAGAAGGGCACGTCTACCGTCTTGGCCTCGGTGTACTGCAGGATATGTCCGTCCTGGGCCAGGTTGCACAGGTCGAGCAACCTATCCGGTCCGCCCATCATGTACAGGATGGGCCATCCCGTCAGGTTCTCGATGGCGTCGTCAGGTCCGTCGTCACCGCCCCAGCGGGGCACGCAACGCATGTAGCCCCGTTCGTCGAAATACCGGTCGTAGAAGTACTCGCAGGCCCGGGCCTGGGCTTTCAGTGATTCCTTCTGCAGGAGCGCCCAGGACGGGGGCGGCATGGGGGTGGTGATGTCAAGGGTGGTCATGGCAGTTCGCTTTCTTTTTCTTTTTTCTAAAACGTGAACGTCACGCCGCCTTGGCATGCCGCATCCAGAAGCTGCCGTGCACCAGGTTCTCCTCGTGCATTAGCGCCTGGCCGATCCTTTTCTCATCACGGACCCGAAAGTCCGTGCCGAGTCCTATGCCTGGCGCTTCCTGAGTTTGCATTACGGCGAATCGGCGTATAACCCACAGTGCCTTGTCCACCGAAGGAAAGCCGGAGTGTTTTGGGTGCTCCAAGAGGTGGGACCGAATCAGCGTTCCCCAGTGCTGGGCCAGCAGGTGTGGGGCACCGAACAGTTCCACGGTCGCTATCCAGGCACCGTGGGATACTGCGATTCCGCATTGCCCGGGTAACGGTCCGAGGCCGGTAAGCTCTATGGCGGCAGCGTCGCGCTTTGCGTCGCGCTGATAGATCTGCCGGTGGTTTTCGGCGGCAGCCCCTGTCTCGGAGTATGCCTGATGGATTTGCATCTCATCCCGGACTTCGGACCAGACGTTGGCCTGGTTGCTCGAGCGGGACTGTTCCTGAGCCATCGAGTCATAAACACCTTCCTGAATCATCCTCCGTATCCGAGGTGACGCATGTACTTCGTCACGTTGATATGCCCGGGCCTCTCCCCATCTCCCCTCTTCCAGGCATGAAACCGGAAGGGTACGTTCAGACCGGGCTGGTATCAGTGCAGTGGCGTTTATGGCCCGGTTCTGCTTGCCCCCAAGAAAGTGTTCGCCATCGACAACAAGCACTGGCGTGTCAGTCGGATTGAATGCCAGCAAAGCGTTCACCTGTGCTTCTTCGAGCTCACGTACAACGAGTTTCGAATGGGTCCCTGTGTTTATCTCCGGCAGTATGTTGCCCGGGAGATAGACCGGGAAGAAAGAAACGCCGAGTCGAGTAATGGGTGCACCGATCGCCGCAGTCGACAGGTTTGGCATCATTTTGGAGTTCTCCTTAGCATTACATACCGAAACCATAGTGACAGATCAGCCGGTCTCCACACCAAACATATATCGCACTTCAATAAACAACAACCAGATCGTAACCATGCCAAATCGATTCCGCAATAGTGTATTACAGGCAAGACCTTCCTATGACCGATATGCCTTGACACCATCGGACAGGGCACCGAATCTTGTGAGTTCATGTAGTGGAATTCAACAATCAACAGTTTAACGTGTCCCATATCCCGCACTACCGTTCCGAAAGGATCCAGCATGCGCACAAGCAAGGTCCTCACCAAGCTCCGTTCCTCCGGTTTCGTCCGGATGGCGGGACTTGGCCATTACCTGCCTTTTTACATCCGCTACGCCGCCCATTTCAAATTCGACGGCCTGTGGTTCGACCTGGAACACCGGGCCATGGATTCCAGGGAGGTGCAGTCGATCCTGGCCATGTGCCGGCAGCACGACATCGATTGCATGGTACGCCCACCGACGCTGGAAAGGACCCGGCTGTACAGGTACCTGGAGGACGGTGCCACCGGGTTCATGATCCCGTTCATGTCGACAGCGGATACCGCGCGCCACGTCGTCGACTGTACGAAGTTCCCGCCCCTGGGCAACCGGGGCATCGACGGCGCAGGCATCGACGGCGATTTCGGTATCGAAGTATGGAATGAGGGTTCGACCTATTTCGAGGACGCCAACCGGGAGACCTTCATCGTGGGGCAGATCGAAACCGTGGAAGGGCTGCGCAATGTGGATGCCATCGCGGCTGTCGAAGGCATCGACGTGGTTTTCATCGGTCCGGCAGACCTGACGCGACGCCTGGAGACCGACCCCAACGTCAACTGGACGCTGGACGACGCGATTTCGCGGGTCTCGGACGCGGCCGAACGGCACGGCAAGACCTGGGGCATCACCGCGGGTACACCTGAGCAGGTTGCGAATTACCGCAGCCTGGGTGCGAGCCTGGTACCGTGGGGCGGTGATTTCAACCTGATGAAGGTACTTGAGCAGTGCAGCAAGGACCTGGACAATATTCCAGGAGCCTGATGAATTGCTTCGCGTACTCTGTCTGTGGAGAGGGTCGCACTGTTGAAGCGAGAAGCCAGTGAAATCGGGAATGTAGCATCAGATCAGGCGTCTCTGCTGACGCCCGAAGAGAAGTGGCATTTCGAATTGCAGGGATACCTGCTGCTGCGCGGTGTCATACCGGAAACCGATCTGGCCGTGATGCAGCCGGTCCTGGACGGCTGGCTGGCCGCGGATGAAACGGACCTTCCGCTACCGCTCAAGCGCGGAAGTCAGCCGCCGAACAAGACCCATATCGGCCATATCCATTACGGACACGAGGTATTCCAGCGGCTCAACATGAACCCGGAGATCATCCGTGTGGTGGCCGGACTGACCTGGGGTTGCCCCCGGCTGATGCACTGCGTCTTCACCCGAATGGTCAAGGGTCCGGAAGAACTTCGCTTTCACCGGGATGACGACGGGGTCAAGGTGTCCCACGGGTTCCGCAATCCCAACAACGATTTCCAGGTGGCCGACGGCGAGATCTACTGTAGCCACCTGGCTACGTGGATCGCCCTGGCCGACGTGCCGCCGGGCACGGGATTCTGCCTGGTGCCGGGCAGTCACAAGTCCACGGTCCCCGAGCCGGAAGGCCTGGCCGTCGAGCACAGCCCGCCTGTGTCGATCACGATACCCATGAAGGCGGGAGATGTGATCGTCTTCTCTACCCGTCTCCTGCACAACGCCAGTCCGTGGACCGAGGACTATCCCCGCCTGAACATTTTCCAGCGGTACGTCTTCAGCTGGTTCTTCGACCTGCCCCACCTGTATCCGCTGGAAGATCACCGCGACAAGCTGTCGGACGACATGTACGAACTGGAGAAGATGATGCGCGACGAAAAGCAGGTCGTCAAGCGGGTGCGGGAGATGCTTGCCGACGCGTAGGTGCAAACCCCGGCAATACGGGCACGATCGTGCCTACAGTCTTGCTAAACAGCGTGCCTGACCGGCTCTCGAGCCGGTACGCCTGATATCAGGCCTCGTGCACGATCGTGTTGACGCGATGGGCCTCGATGTAATCCCGGTCGATTTCGGCGCCCAGACCCGGGCCCTGCGGGACAGGAACGCATCCCTGATCATCGATGTTTTCGAGCTCATCTGTGAATTCGGGCGCGTAAACGGGCGGCTTGGTCTTCTCGATCCCGGGATGTACGAGCCCCAGCTCGTAGTAATTGCTGTTTCGAACGGATGCCATGATGTGCCGGTGAGCAAGTCCGCCGCCGTGTAGCTCCACGTCCAGCCCGAGTCCCTCGGCCGCGTGGGCGATCTTCATTACGCCGGTGATGCCGCCGTCCTCGTAGACACCGGAGCGGACGAAATCCGTGCCCCCGTTGACGACGAAATCGACGTGATGCTCGAGGCCGAAGACATGCTCGGTCTGAAGGATCGGCGTGGTGACGTGCTCCCGCAGCTTCTTGTGGCCGAATATGGACACGCCGCCGTCCTTGTAGGCATCTTCCAGCCAGAAGAACCCGGCTTCGTCGCAGGCCCGGCCCACCTTCAGCGCGTCCGCCCAGGTATTGTATTCGCACGCGGGATCGATCATGAGGTCCATGTCGTCGCCGACCCGCTTGCCCATGACTTTTACGTTCGCGACCTCCCGCTCGATAGGAGCGTTGCCCCAGCCGTGGATCTTGAAGGCGCGGTATCCCAGGTCTTTGCACTGTTCGGCGAAATCCGCGAAGGCCTCGGGCGTATGCAGGCCGCCGTTTTCGTCGCCGTGGTAGGTACTGGCATACGCGGGCAGGGAAGTCCGGTAGCCACCGAGCATCTGGTAGACAGGCGCGTTGTAATACTTGCCCGCGAAATCCCACAGCGCCACGTCCACCGCGCCGATCTGGGTCCGGTCGGTGTGCCGCAGGCCGCGTTTCAGGTCGTTGTATATCTTCTCCCGCTCGAAGGGATTGCTGCCCAGCAAGTACTGGACCGCGGCACCCGAGGGCGACGGACCGCCCAAGTATTCGCCGGTAATGCCCAGGTTGGTGTGTATTCTGAGTAACCCACTGCCGAGTTTACGCCGCCCGCCCTTCTCGTACACCAGGTTGAATCCATTGTAGTCCACACCCATGTTTTCGATCGTGTACTCGAATACGACGGTTTCTATTTTGGTGATTCTGGGGCTTGCGCCGTTTTCTCCCATTTTCTCATCCTCTCTTTCTTCGCTGCGGGGTTACGCAATTTTATGATACGAATCGTACTAAATCGATTAGGCTGAAATACGGTGATCCTTCAGCAATCACGTTCGCTTCCGGATGTCCTCAATTCCGTTTTCCCGTGCCGTTTCTTCAGTCCGCCTGTTTTTGTTCTCTGTCGGTCCTCTCAGATTCTATGATACGTTTCGTACTAAATCGATTGCGTTGGTTTGCCTCAAGATCCCTCCACAAGCACGTTCACTTCCGGATGCTCAATCCCGTTTGTTTCGTTTCTCCGTTCCGTTTTGTCCAGTCCGCTTTGTTCAGTCTGTTTGTTTCCCGCAATGTCGATCTTAAATACGTTTAAAAGTAATACTAAACGTAATAAATATATTAGAATTAAATTATCCAGACCCTATTACTCCGTGATCTCACCTGGGTAATCGGCGGCTTCAGGAAGAATCCGAGGCCCAACTCACCGCACCTTTCTAATGTCCCGAATAGCGCCGTAGGGCACCCCGGTTATCCCCACCATTTCCTCGGCCCGTCGCTCTGTTTCAGCGATCTCGTCTTTCAGGTCGTCGGGATAATACACGTGTCCCCGACGCACAGTGAGGTGCGGGGTGATCATCTTCGTACCGGTTTCCTCCCTTCCGTGGGCATCTGTAAAAGTAAAATCGCCTTCGTCCAGGTCGAAAACGGCTATGTCGGCGACGGTACCTGCCCTGAGCGTGCCGATGTCGTTAGAACGGTTCAATACACGCGCCGGACTCTCCGTCGTCTGGCGGACGATTTCCTCGAATTTCAGTCCCATATTCAGCAACTTCGAAGCTGTTTCGGGCAGGCTGTACACCGGCGACTTGAGGCTGTAGACATGCAGGTCAGTACTGATGACATCGGACAGAAAACCCTGTTCGACCGCCCGTTTCGCGATCCCGTAATGAAAACTTCCCGCGCCGTGACCCAGGTCGAAGAACACGCCGCGCCTTCTTGCTTCGTATACCTCCGGAATCACCTGCTCGTCATCGCCTAGTATATGGTTTCCTTTGCCCTGGTAACAGTGGGTCACGACATCGCCCGGGCGGAGCAGTTCCAGAATACTCGGCAGGGCGACCCCCTTGTCGATATGAACCATGACCCGGGTGTCGGCCAGTTCGGCGGCTTCGACGGCCCGTCTGAGCGGTTCCACGCCGTGGTTTCCCACCTGGAATGCACCTTGCCGTACCTTCACGCCCACGCAATGTTGCGGCCACATCGAAATGACCCGGGCCGTGTGCTCGGGAGCGGCGTTCTTGATGTCCTCCATCTCGCCGCGCATGGAATTCAGGAGTCCGATGCTGCTGATATGGACGAAGGTGAGCACTTCGGTCCGGGATGGTTCGATGATGAATTCGAGAAAGCCGCGCAGGTTGGTCCATCCCGGGCTCCCGGCGTCTACGATGGTCGTTACCCCGGTTGCCAGGCAGAGCGCGTCGGCCTTGATGCCGAAGGTCGTAGCGCCGGCGTAGACATGGGCGTGCAGGTCGATCCAGCCCGGAGTCAGGAATTTGCCCGTTACGTCGATCGTAGTATGGGCGTCGGCTTCGAGCCGTTCGGATATCGCGGCTATTTTGCCGCTTCTGATCCCGACGTCGCCCTTGCCGTTCTTCCGCTGGGACGGATCGAC
>JAJECR010000078.1 GCA_022821935.1 Candidatus Latescibacterota bacterium | reverse complement strand
ACCGATTGACAGGACGGTGAACAACATCACCGATGCGTTTGACAGTGTGCAAAGCACCGCGTTGGTAGTCCCTGTCTGCTATCATGATATCCTAAATACAAAAACGGGAGCGTGTGATACCTCTCACGCCCCCCGTTTAGCGGTCTTCCGTCAACTATAACGCCCGCTTCAATTCCCCCGGTGTTCCTAGGACTTCGTCGATCTCACCGGAGCGGCGGGTTCTGCTTCCGGGTCCGGTGTTTCCACCGTCTCCCGTTCCTGGCCGTTCTCCGTCTCCTGCTCCTGGCCGTCCACGGCTACGGCCCCGTTGCCGTCCCCGGGTTGCGTTTCTGGTACGGAAGCTTCTCCTGCTTCTTCCTTTGTCTCCTTAGACTCAGTGGCATCATTCGTATCGGGGGGTAACGGGGGCAGGGTCTTGCCTTCAATGAGCAGGGCCACCTCGTCCCGCGAAAGTGAATCGCGCTCCAGCAGGGCTTTAGCCACGACGTGTAGCTCGGACTTGTAGTCTTTGAGCAGTTTTTCAACCCTTTCACCGGCCACGGTCACGAACTGCTGGATTTCCTGGTCGATACGATGGGCGGTCGTTTCGCTGTAATTCGCCTGGTGGGCGATGTCCCGGCCGAGGAAGACCTCGTGTTCTTTCTCGCCCAGCGCCGTGGCGCCCAGTTCTTCGCTCATTCCCCAATCGCAGACCATGTGACGGGCGATCCGGGTGACCTGTTCGATGTCGTTCTGCGCGCCGGACGTAACCTCCCCGAAAACAATCTGCTCGGCCGCACGGCCGCCCAGCGCGGCGGCCATCGTGCCCAGGCAGTACGAGCGGGACTGCAGATAGCGTTCTTCCGGCAGGGGGATGGTCACACCCAGGCCCCTGCCCTGGGGCAGTATCGTCACCTTGTGCAGCGGGTCGATTTCGGGTATGAGTTCGAAGGCCAGGGCGTGGCCGGCCTCGTGGAAGGCCACGATCTCCCGCTCCTTGTCGCTGATCACGAGTTGACGCTTCGAGCCCATCATGATCTTCTCTTTCGCCTCTTCGAAGTCGTCGCTCGTTACTGTGGAGTGATCGTACCGCGCCGCGATCAGCGCCGCCTCGTTCACCATGTTGGCGAGATCCGCTCCGACCATCCCGGGCACGCCTTTGGCCAGTACGTCCAGCTTGACCGAATCGTCGAGCGGGATGTTGCGGCCCTTCACGTGGATCTCCAGGATCTTTTCCCGGCCCACCACATCGGGCCGGTCGACGACGATATGCCGGTCGAAGCGGCCTGGGCGAAGGAGGGCGGGGTCGAGCACGTCGGGCCGGTTCGTGGCGCCGATCACGATGATGGAATCCGTTTTCTCGAATCCGTCCAGACCCACCAGCAACTGGTTCAGGGTCTGTTCCCGCTCGTCGTGCCCGCCGCCGAGTCCAGCGCCCCTGTGGCGTCCGATGGCGTCGATTTCATCGATGAAAATAATGCACGGGGCGTTCTGACGGGCCTGGTCGAAGAGGTCGCGCACGCGGGAGGCGCCGACGCCGACGAACATCTCCACGAAGTCGGAACCGCTCATGCTGAAGAAGGGCACGCCCGCCTCACCCGCCACGGCCTTGGCCAGCAGGGTCTTCCCCGTGCCCGGCGGACCCAGCAGCAGGGCGCCTTTCGGTATGCGGCCGCCGAGGGCGTGGAACTTCTCCGGGTTCTTCAGGAATTCCACGATTTCCTGCAGGTCGCGCTTGGCCTCGAGGACGCCCGCCACGTCGGCGAATGTTATGGATGGCCGGTCTTCGACGATCATTTTGGCCCGGCTCTTGCCGAAAGAAAACATACCGCGCTGGCCCGATTGCATCTGCCGCAGGATGAATATCCAGAACCCGATCAACAGCAGCCAGGGTAGGGCGGCGATGAGGTAGCCGACCCAGTTGGTGGCCTCCGGCTCGGCCGTGACCATCACGTTTCTGGCCATGAGGTCCGAAACCAGTTCCGGGTCGTCGAAGGGGATGTACACCTTGAACTCGCGCAGGCTCTGGTTCGCGCCTTCAATCACGGCGGACGAGTTCTGGCGCAACGTGCCCGTGATCAGCTTCTCGGTAATGATGACCTGCTCGATGTTGTCGGCTTCGAGAAACTGCTGAAACTGCGTGTACGACACCGTTGCGACGTTGTCGCCGCGTCTGGGCAGGAACTGGGCGGCCATCAGGAAAAACAGGAATAGGACGAGCCAGATCAGGATCGAGCGGTTCTTTTTCGTCTTGTCGGGCTGAGGCTGCCGTTCGTTTCGGGGCGGGTGTTGATTCCGGTCCTGTGGAGGCTGGGACATATCTGGTTGAAGACCTCGATTCGTTCGGTGGGTTGGCGTCTCAGAATCCGGTGCAGATCGGCGCGGCGACGATGAGGTGGCGAAGATCCAGGCTGCCCTCGGCGGAATATTGCGACCAATCCCTGAACATGCTTCGGAGTTTGCCGCGCGCTTCCGAGAGCCTGCGTTTCACCGTGCCCACGGGGACATTCATCCTCGTGCTGACCTCGTCACAGGAATAACCGGTGAAATAGTACATGGCCACGGTACGCTTGAGCGCCTGGGAAAGCGTATCGACCGCCTTATGCAGCCTGCGGCTGTTTGCCCGTTTCCGATGCTCGTCTCCCGGCCAGGCCTGATGCCCGGGTTCCACCTCGGACCACGCTTCTCCCTGGTTCCGGGGGTCACCCACGTGGGCAAGGCACCGGTTGCGCGCGATGACGCGCAGCCACTGGGGAAACCGTTCCGGGTCGCGCAGAGAGGCCAGGCGCTGGTAAGCGGCAAGCCACACGTCCTGAACGATGTCCTGCTCGTCCTGGCGGTTTCTGACCATGGATCCGACGATTCGCCTGATCTCACGGTCATACCGCTTAACCAGCTTCTCGAAATCATCCGGACAACCGTTCAGCACGTTTGCGATGATGGGTCCGTCCGCTGCATGTGCCATTTCGAGTGCCTGCGTTTGGGGGCGTGTACCTCATAAAGCGCGGAAACGTACCGCGAAAACCATTCACTATATTAAGAGGGTCCGGAACGTAAAATGGTTCGGTTTTTTTCGCACCGGTCCAACCCGCCGGTAATATACCTTAAAAACATGGTCCCGTCAAGCAGCCCCGGCTGCGCCTTCGTTGGCTGATACCACGCGAATTTCGCGGGTTAAGCCGATCAGCCCCACCAGGTTCGGAAACATCATGCAGGCGACCATGATATCGCCGAGGTCCCAGATCACCCGGGCCTCGTAAACCGCCCCGAAGAAGGCGGCCGCACACCAGGTGATCCGGATGCCCCAGACCACGCCCCGGGAATCCGTCACGAATCGCAGCCCCTGTTCGGCGTAGTAGGACCACGTGACCATCGTGGTGAATCCGAACATCAGGGAGCAAAGCGCGACGATGGCTCCGCCGAAGGGAATCGAGGTGTTTAGCGCGGAGGCCACGAGGGCGGTACTGATCTCGCCGTTGTGCCATACGCCGGCGATGACCACCGTTACGGCGGTCATGGAGCATACGACGATCGTGTCGATGAAAACCCCGATCATGGAAATGTATCCCTGCCGCAACGGGTCGCTTGTCTGGGCGGCGCTGTGGGCGATCCCCGCACTGCCGAGGCCCGCTTCACTGGATATGACGCCCCGGCGGATGCCGTATTGAATCGTCCGGGCAATCGTAGCGCCGGCGAATCCCCCAACCGCGGCCACGGGGGTGAACGCGCTCTCCACGATCAGCCAGAGGGCGGCCGGCAGCGCGTCGAGGTGCACGATGACGACGTAACCCACGCTGGCCGCATAGACGAGGACCATGGTGGGGACGAGGCGTTCGGCGACCAGGCCGATACGCTTGATCCCGCCGATGATTACCACGGCGAGTATGAGTGTGAGCAGGCCACCGGTGATCCACTTGGCCACGTCGAACTGGGTGTTCAGCACCAGGGCGATGGAGTTCGCCTGGCCGATGTTGCCGCCGCCCAGGCCGCCCAGCGTGGCGCAGAGCGCGAAGATCGCACCGATGGTGGGCAGATTCAATCCTTCCTTCAAATAGGACATGGGGCCACCGAGCATGAGGCCGTCCCGGGTCTTTCCCCGGTATCGCAGGGCCAGTACGGTTTCGGCGTACTTCGTCGCCATGCCGAGCGGCGCCATGGCCGCCATCCAGAAGGCGGCGCCCGGTCCGCCGACCGCAATGGCCGTAGCCACACCAGCGATGTTTCCGTTGCCGATGGTCGCCGCCATGGCCGTGGTCAAAGCCTGAAAGGGCGATATGTCGCCCGAGTCCCGTTCGCCTTTGTCCCGCCGAAGGGCGCCCCGCATGACGAGGCCTACGGCTGTGCCGAACTTCCGGAACTGGACCCCTCTGCTGGCGAAGGTGAGCATGAGGCCCAGGACGGCGAGCACGCCGATCGTCCAGGGTCCCCACATGAAATCGGATATCACGCGCAGGACGGCATCCATGGCGTACCTCTTTCGCTGGTGACTTGTTTCAGAAGTATAGGTGACAGGCGCAATCCGGATGGGTGACAGGTGCAATCCGGAGTCAGGTTTAATCTACTGCGCTTCCCGGGTTAAACAAGGTGAAAGACACCGGTGCGCCGTCAGATTTCGAATCGCTGTTTTGGTTGTCTCCCGATATGGGGCGTCTTATCTTGAATGTTCGCACTCATCACGGTTCAATGTTCGTGTCGATCACGGTTCGATGTTCGCGTCCGTTTCGGTTCAACGTTCGCGTCCGTTTCGGTTCAGCCGGAGCTTTCATGACCGACCGTACCTATGGCATCCTGCTGGTCAGTTTCAGCAGGCACAGCCACCAAAGCAGTTTCGTGCCCGCCTTCGTGGACCATCCTCGGATCCGCATCGTCGGGGTCGCGGACGACGCGGATATAGATCCCTATCTCAAACCGTTGAACCAGTCCTGGGCCGAGCGGCTGGACGTGCCCTGTCACGAGGGGATCGAAGCGGCTGTTCGTCGTGCCGAGGTCGACATCGTGAGCATCGGCCACGAAATCGAGCGGCGGTCCGAAATCGCTATGCTGGCGGCCGGCGCGGGCAAGCATCTGTGGATCGACAAGTACATCGGCGCCAATATGCCGGAGTGTAGCGTCGTGGTCGACGCCGTAGAAAGGTCGGGCGTCACAACCATCCTTCCCAGTTATATTTACAACGACCTTATAAACCAGAGCAAAAGGATGATCGATGGGGGTTTCCTGGGCGAGTTGACGGCGATGCACGTGGACATCCTGTTCGGCAAAGGCATCCCCAGGCCCATATCGAACGAGCAGCGTAACGCCAGCTTTCTGCCGGCGGGAAGATGGAAATTCCCAGACATAAAGCGCGAGATCCTGACAGTTGGCGCCTACGCCGTAGCCCTGGTGCAGCAGTGCTTCGATCCTATCGTCGAAGTATACGGCCAGGGGGGCGCATACTTCTTCCCGGAACACGCCGCCCATGGCGCGGACGATTTCGGGACGCTGTCCCTCGTGGACCGGTCCGGCCGGGTGGCCACCATTTCCTCCGGGCGTAGCGGCATCGCGTCGCACGGCGCGGGAGGACCCAACCAGGCTTTTCTGTTCGGCACGAAGGGAACGGGAAGGGTGGACGGGAAGCGTCCGGGCATCGATACGCATCTGCGAAACCGAATCGTGGACGGCGATTACGGCGTCCACGAAGACGATCCCATGCAGTGGCACAGCGGTCCGCCGACCCAGCTGACCTCTACGGGACTGGAGTTCACCCGCGCCGCCCTGGACGATCTGGTCCATGCGCTGGACACCGGCGGCCGGCCGCGTTTCACCGTACATGACGCACGGGACCACATGGAAGTCCTGCTGGCGGGTTACGAGTCCATCGTACGGGAACGGCCGGTCCGTCTGCCCTTGCGCGGCGAGGAGGCGGCGTGAAAGACATAGATGGACTGGTTATAGGCAGTCCACGGGACTTCGGCCGCTTCCGGGAGGATCTGGAAGGGCAGGACGGATTAGTATTCGCCAGGACGCCAGATGGTTCGCGCACCGGTGCGGGAGGCGACTCAGACGGCTATGGCGCGGCGCTCGAAACCCTGAGGGATGCCATCAAGAAATACCGGCCTCGGAGCGCCCTTATTCTCTCGCCTTACCGGGGCATGTCCGCGGATACGGCCCGCCTGTTGGAAAACGGTGTCGACGTACGGACCGCCGGCCCACTACCTGCCAGCACCGGTGACAAGAGGCCGCCCATCACGGAATTGCACCGGTCCGACCCCGGATTCTCCGCGATGCTGGAGACGAGCCGAAATGCCGATTTCGGGGATTCTGTATATCTTCGCATGGTTTCTTCGCCGGAAGGCGGTAAATGGCCAAGATGGTGGTGCGTCTTCCAAATGTGCCGGAAGGCCACGGCGCTGCTGGGTTCACCCCTTCGGCGCGTCTACGTCGCGACGGCCGGGGCGGCGCCCCGGCTGCATGTGACCATCACGCTGAAAACGGTTCGCAATGCCACCGGTCACCTGCTGGTCGCGCCGAGTGGAACCGAGCTGCAGGACGATCTGTTCTTCCTGGGAACCGGCGGTACGCTCTCGGACGATCCCCTGCTCAATCAGCCTGGTATTTACGGGCAATCGAATTACCGCATGTTGACGAGGCCGGTTCGGCACAGACTGGCCGAACTGTGGCGCGATGACGCGGTAATCTCGATGACCGAAGATGAGCGGTGTTTCTACTATGATCTCCTCCGCGCGATCGGCGACTCGTCCCGATCAGGCGGCATCTGCCTGGCATATCCCGCGGCCTGATCTGACCGGGAGCGGAGTCGAACTGACCTGGTCGGGATTGGTGCAGCGCGCTTGAGTACTACCTAAGGATACCTCTATTCCATGACCGTAGTTTCGCCAGCCGTTGCCGAAGTCGATTCGGAAGAGACCGGCCAAGCGTCCCTGCCCTTTCTCCGCCGTATGCTTAAAAACCGCATGGTCTGCGCGGGCGGCGGCATGGTGCTTTTCCTGCTGATCCTCGCGCTGGCCGCGCCCGTCCTCACCAGCCAGGGCTATCTCCACGATCCCATGCAGCAACTTACCGAAGGCCTGGACGCCGACGGGCTGCCGATTCCGCCCGGAGAAACTTTCCTACTCGGTACGGACCAGCTCGGACGGGATGTACTGGCCCGCCTGGTGCACGGGACGCGCATCTCCCTTCTGGTGGGCATCGTGGCCATGCTGATCGCCGTTTGCGTCGGGGTGACCGTGGGCATGCTTGCGGGATACCACGGCGGCTGGGTCAACACGGTGCTTATGCGGGGGACCGACGTAATGCTGACAATTCCCGGTCTACTACTGGCCATCGCCTTGGCAGGACTGATGGACGGCCGGGTGATACACCTGCATCCCCCGTTCCTGGATTGGCTCGGGTTGGAAATTACGCTCAAACGGGGACTGGTCAGCGTATTTCTCGTCATCGGGCTCGTCAGCTGGACCTGGATCGCCCGGACCATCCGCAGCCAGGTGCTTGCACTTAAAAACCGGGAGTTCGTCACTTCATCCCGGGCCATCGGCTGTTCGGACGTCCGCATCATGGCCATGCACCTGCTGCCCAACGTCCTTCCCCTGATCATCGTGCTCGGGTCTCTGGCCACGGCGAACACCGTCCTGCTTGACGCCGGATTGAGCTACCTCGGCGTCGGCGTACCGCCGCCCGCGCCTTCCTGGGGCACCATGATCGCTGAAGGCCAACCCTACTTTATCGTATCACCCCACCTCACCATGGCCCCCGGCGTCGCCATCATCGTGGCCGTGGTGGGATTCAACCTGCTGGGACAGGGCCTGCAGGAGGTGCTGGACCCCTACGTGAAGGAAGGACAGGGCGGATGATACGGACGCGTATAAACATTGTATCTACTACGGCAGCTGCCCAGTTGCTCGCTCCCCTTTGCCTGCTGTTCCTTTTTCTAGTCGTTTCCTGTTCCGGAGACGTCCGTTCCGAACGGCTGCATCCGGATGAGAACGTCCTGCGGATCGCCGTGCCTTCGGATCCCCGTTCGCTTGACCCGGCCATCGCCTATGACGTGGTGACCTGGCCGCTCGTGCGCGCCCTGTTTCACGGTCTGGTCGACTACGACGACGACCTGAACCTGGTTCCCTGGCACGCGCGTTCATGGTCGATCTCCGAGGACGGCCGGACCATCACCTTCAAACTACGCCAGGACATCCGGTTTTCGAACGGCCGGCCGATTACCTCCGAAGATTTCGCTTATTCACTGGAGCGGATTCTGAACCCGGCCACCAAGTCGCCCGGCCAGGGATTCTACCGGAATATCGTCGGCGCGAGCGCTTTTCAGGATGGCGCCGCAGAACGGGTTTCGGGCTTGCGTACACCAGACCGGGAGACGCTTGTGATCGAGCTGGTCCATCCCGACCTGCCATTTTTATACTGTATCGCCATGCCCTTCGCCTACGCCGTGCCCCGCGAAGAGGTGGAGCGGCATGGGGACAGGTTCGGCCGGTATCCTGTCGGCGCAGGACCCTACACGCTGGCGGCCTGGCAGCGCGGAACGCGCATGCGGCTGGAGAAGAGTCCGTCCTACTACCGCGCGGACGAAGTTCGGCTGGAAGCCATCGAACTCATGGTCGGAGGCGACGAGACCCTGCACATGATGATGTTCGAGCGGGGCGAGCTGGATATCGCGAGCGTCACCTCGACGGGGATACCGGATGCGGACTTCATCCGGGTAATGAATGATCCCGTGCTCAGCAAGCGAGTCGCCCATCAGCCCCTGAACGCCATACAGTACCTCTCCATGAACACAGAGATGCCGCCCTTCGACAACGTGCACGTGCGCAAGGCGGTCAACCACGCCATCGACCGGAAACGCATCGTGAGCCTGATCAGCGACCGGGGGATTCTCGCCCGCGGCGTGCTTCCGCCCGGCATGCCGGGATTCAATGAAGCACTCGAAGGATACGACTACGACCCGGAAATGGCGCGGGAACTGCTCGAAGAAGCCGGTTACCCGGAAGGATTTACCACCGAGCTCATGATCACCGCCCGGAGCGGCATTGATACCAAGATCGGACAGGCAGTGCAGCAGGACCTCGCGGCGGTCGGTATCAACGTGGAGATCCGGCCGGTGACCGGTCCGACACGAATCGAAGCGACGGGCCGGCGCGGTTCGGTGCCCTTCTCCACCTTCGGCTGGTACCAGGACTACCCGGATCCAAGCAATTTCCTGGACGTGCTGCTGAACGGCGATCGGATCACCGAGGTAAACAGCACCAATGTGGCGTTCTATGACAATGAAGGGGTCAACGCGTTGCTGAACGAAGCGTCCACCAGTACCGACCAGGCACACCGGCTGGCCCTGTATCAGGAAGCGGAGCGATTGATCGTGGATGACGCGCCCTGGGTGTTCCTGTACTACCCGCAGATGTACCTGCTTCGGCAGCCCTGGCTGAAGGGACTGAAGCTCAATCCCGTCTGGCCTATCCGGTACGAACTGATGTGGATCGAACCATGAAAACGAACCGAAATCCAATAAGGAAATCACCATGTTGAGCAGGATCCTGCGCCGTCTGGGCTGGGCCGCCGTGATCCTGTGGGGAACCACGGTGATTACGTTTCTGATCGTCCACGCGGTTCCGGCCGATCCGGTCAGGGTGTACGCGGGAGCCAACGCGGATGCCGAGACGATCGAACGAATCCGCTCGGAAATGGGATTCGACGATCCGCTGGCCGTACAGTACGGACGCTACATCGGCAACCTGCTGCGGGGCGACCTGGGAACGTCCCTGGTGACGGGAGAACGGGTGCTGGACGCCATTCTGGCTCGGTTTCCCGTAACACTCTCCCTGGCCCTGACCGCGGTTTGCCTGTGGATGCTGATGAGCGTACCACTTGGCGTCCTGACGGCGAAGTACCGGGGCCGGTCCATCGACCGGGCGGTGCTGATCATATCCCTTGTCGCAATCTCTCTGCCCGTCTTCTGGCTGGCCCGCATGCTGCAGTACTACCTGGCTTACCAGACTGGGGTGTTTCCGGTTGGCGGCTGGGCCGGCTGGACCCACATCATCCTGCCCGCGGCGACCCTCGCGCTGGTGATTACGGGTTACTACGCCCGGCTGGTCCACACGAACATGGTGGAGGTGCTGAATGCCGACTACGTGCGCGTGGCCCGCGCCAAAGGGGTTCCCGAGTATGTCGTGCTGTTCAAGCACGGACTGCGAAACGCCGTGATCCCGGTCATCACCATTCTGGGCCTCGACATGGCCGCCCTCATGGGCGGCGTGGTATTCACCGAAAACGTATTCGCCCTGCCCGGACTGGGCGTGCTGGCCCTGCAATCGGTCTTCAATCTCGACGTACCCATGATCATGGGCGTCGTGCTGTTTTCGGCCGCGATGGTGGTCTGCGCCAACATCGTGGTAGATTTCGTGTATATGTGGATCGATCCCAGGGTCGAAGGGATGTAGCTAATTTGGGAACGTGCGCGTGAAGATGGGATCGTGCACGTGATAGAGCGCGTGCCGCGCATCGCCGGAAGACCGGCGCGGACCGCACGGACCAGCGTGGACAGCGTCAGGAAAGCAGCGCCGAAGTCAGCAGGTCCACCACCAGATCTTCGTCATCGTATCCGTAGGCCAGCCAAAACTGGTTGTCGTCGTGTTCCAGGATCATGGTGGGGAACTTGTCGGCGTGGAGGGTCCGGCGCAGCTCGAAGTCCTTGTGGAGCAGTTCGTCGGTGTGGGCCGAGACGAGGTCTTCGGAGAAACGTCGCGTATCGAGGTTCAACTCCCCGGCAAGCTGTACGAGCGTTTCCACGTCCGATGGGTTACGGGCCTCCAGATAATAGGCGCGCTGGATGGCCTGGAACATCTCGCCGGTTCCTTCCGGCCGCTGCATGCCGGCGGCGATGACGGACCGGCAGGCCGGATAGGTCGATCTCCTGGGCTCGCAGTCCGTCCAGAAATCCCAGTTGAATTTCGCCCCCGTCCGTTCGGCGACCTGCCGCCACTGGGACTGCACGTAAGCCCGGGTATCTTCGGGCATGGGTTCTTCCGAATCACGGGCCAGGCCGCCCATGACGTGGCGGATGGGAATCTCGTCCGGGAGCACGCCGGAAACCGCCTCCAGCACGGGACTGAAACCCCAGCACCAGGAACACATGGGATCGGCGACGTAGTAGAGCACGTCGCGCCGCATGATACTCCTTCCGTCAAGTCGCCAATTACCTGTCAAAAAGCCCTGTGCGAGTGCTATCTCGGAACGTATTATAGTGAAGCCGAGACCAATTTAACAAGTGTATATATCAGGAGGAGATGCGCATATGTTCAACGGATTGGGGATGGACATGGGAAACCTGCCTCGCCTGTCGCGTGCCCAAACGCGGTCGATCTCGCCGGAAAACACGGACGGGGGCAAGGGCCGGGGCGGCATGGCCACGGAGGGCACCGGAGCCCACAACGCGCGGCACCTCGGACGGGGCTGGAAGATTTCCCCTTCCTTCGACATCGAAGCCGGCGAAACGCTCACCATGGCCGATATCGAGGGATCGGGGGCCATACAGCATATCTGGCTGACGCCCACCGGCCACTGGCGCTTTGCCATCCTCCGCATTTATTGGGACAACGAAGAGCATCCCTCCGTGGAGTGCCCCGTGGGCGATTTCTTCGCTTGCGGCTGGAGCGAGTACGCCCAAGTGTCGTCGCTGGCCGTGTGCGTGAACCCGGCCAGTTCATTCAACTGCTACTGGGAGATGCCCTTCCGCAAGCGTTGCCGCATCACGCTGGAGAATATCGCCGACGAAAAGATGCGCGTGTACTACCAGATCGACTACACGCTGACCGAAGTCCCCGACGACA
>JAJECR010000318.1 GCA_022821935.1 Candidatus Latescibacterota bacterium | reverse complement strand
TCGAGGGTGGCCAGCGTGTTTTTCAGTACGTCCTCGGTGAGCACGCCGTCGAGCAGGGCCCAGTGGTGATCGGACACGCCGTCGTTGTCGTCGAGGTGAAAGTAGCCCAGGCGGTCGCCCGCCTTCGCAACGGCCTCGGCGGGATCTTCCTTCGAAATCTGGGCGTGGCCGATGTCGAACAGCAGGTACAGGTTTTCGTGACCGAGTTCCGCGATATAGTCGAGGGTGTCCCGCACCGTGGCTAGGGCCTTCCCCGGAAAATGCTCTATGCACAGCTTGATGTCGTACCCGGCCGCCGCGTCGGCGAGGCCTGATACAGACTCCCCGTACCGGTTCAGCGACTCCCCGTCCCCTTCTTCTCCCGGCAACAGGTAGGCCCGCCGGATACCGGTCTCATGGGCGTATTCGAGGGCCCGCCTGGTATGCTCGACGGCCGCGGCCCGGGCGTCAGTGTCGTCCGCGTCGAGCGCGGCGCCTTCCGGCATCCCGAAACCCGTCGCCATGCACGCGGGTGTCAGCTCGAGATCCGATATCAGGCGGCGGGACTCGGAAGACCTGAAATCGAAAGGGCGATGATCGATGTAGCGCAGGCCCGTCTGTGCGATCCCCGTGAGTACGTCCGCTTCCGTGCCCCCCAGGGCCCAAGTGCAGCATGAAATCGTCATGAGCCGGATCCTCCTTGCTCGTACTTCTCGTGATTGAATCGCTGGCCGAGTAGCAGCATGCCTGTCTCCGGATCGCGGGGACCGGTGTCGAAGGGATCGCCGGTTTCCGCCATCCAGCGCTGAAGGCGCGCTTCGCAGTCGCCCTGAACCTGCCGGTACGCGGGATCGCCGGCCAGGTTCTTCATCTCATAGGGATCGGTTTGTAGGTCGAAGAGCAGGGTGTCCCGTTCACTCGCGTGCCAGCGTGCATAAACCCACCGGTCCGTCCGGATCCCGCGCCAGTAGCCGACCCATTCGCCCCGGTGCGGCCACCCGGGGCCCAGGATCTGCAGATAGACCGAATCGTTGCGCGGTCCCGGTCTCCCCGTGAGCACGTGCGACTGGTCCGTGCCCTGCACCCTCTCGGGCACGGGCACGTCCGCCATCCCCAGCAGGGTGGGCATCATGTCGACGCTGCTCACCAGGGCATCGCTTCTCGTGCCCGGTGCGATCTGCCCCGGCAATCGGGCGATGAAGGGCACATGGATGGATTCTTCGTATGGGGTCGCCTTCGATGCACGGAAGGAAGGGTGCATCCAACGGTCCATGGGTTTTCCGTAGCCGTGACTGCTCAGGTGATCGCCGTGGTCCGAGGTGAAGACGACGAGGGTATCGTTTCGGATGCCCAGCCGTTCCAGCGTGTCATCCAGTCGGCCGAACTGGTCGTCCAGCGCGGTTACGTTTCCGTAGTAGTGGGCGATCTCCTTCCGGGCGAAGGCGGCGAACTGCTCCGGGACATTGGGCGGAAGATCCACGTTTTTGGGGTCGTAGATATCGTACGCGGAAGGATACTCGTCGTAGGGCCAGTGGGGCGGTCCCCAACTCAGCACGAGGGCGAAGGGCCGGCCGGCGTGTGCCCGTACGTGGTCCTCCATGAACCGGATTGCCAGCGAGGTTTCCACTTCCGGCGCCCACTCCTCCATTTTGATCGGACCCTGCTCATTCTCATAGTAGGAGACGTCGTAGTAGTCATGATTGCAGTCATAAGCCGCCATATAGTCGAAGCCATACCGGCCGTCCGCACCGTAGGGACCGTAGCCCAGGTGCCACTTGCCAATGTAGGCCGTGCGGTAATCATGATCTCCAAGTACCTCCGGCAGGAAGGCCTGGTCCCGGTGCAGCAGGTACTCGTTGTCCATGACGCCGTTGACGTGGGAATAGCGTCCGGTCATGAGCTGGCCGCGGTAGGGCGAGCAGATGGGACAGCTGGAAAACACCTGGTCCAGCACCACGCCTTCGGCGGCGAGCCGGTTCAGGTTAGGAGTTTGTACGACAGAGTTTCCACTGGTACCCATGGCGGAGTACCGGTGCTGGTCGTCGAATACGTAGAGGATGTTGGGGCGGGACATGAATTGCCTTGGCCGGGCCTAAGAACCATCCAGCGCCTTGCGTATATCGTCGCCTTCTCGCTGCCAGTAACCATGCAGTATGTGCACGTCCGTCCCGATGCAGAAATGGCGCACGCCGAGGTCCAGGTAGTACCGGGCGTCGTCGGCGGTATTGATTTCCGCGCGGGGGTTCCTGTCCGCGGCCAGGGACTTCTCGATCACCACGCGTTCGACCTCTTTCACCGCTTCTCTTTGACCGATCCTGCCCACGTTCACGGAATAGTCGGCCGGCCCCCACTGGATCATGTCGATCCCGTCGATCTCGAGGATTTCATCCAGCTGATCCACCGCGGGACCCTTTTCGATCATGGCCGCCACGACAATCTCATCCAGGGCGTTCACATAGTCCTGTCCGCCGCCGTAACCCATGTAGGAAAACCTCCGCGTGGCGACCCCGTAGGTCCCGCGGGACTCGGGCGTATCCGGCCGTGTGATGTCCACGCAGGCACGGAAATCGTCCGGCGTCCGGCAGTCGGCGAAGAGCACGCTCTGGAATCCGGAGCCGATGGCCCGCTGCGCCAGGAATCCGCGCGGCTCCTGGTCGACCTTGATCATCAGGCCGAGATCGTGCAGTTCGGCGGCGCGGCCCAGGTTGTCCAGGTCATGCAGGTCATAGGGTCCGTATTCTCCCACGAATTCGACGTAATCGTACCGACCGGTATGTCCCACAAGCTCGACCACGGAGGGCCAGACGGTGTGAATATGGGTGGCCAGGGAGGGCTTGCCGTCTTTGAGGATTTGCCTGAGCTTGTTCGGTCGCATGGGATGATCTTGCCTTTCCTGATTCGTGTTGCCGTGTATGGAATTTCGTTGAACCGTTGTGTTGAATCTCTATCGTTACGGCTCTTGCCCCTTTATTTCTTCAAAGGTGTCAATGGCCTGGTCTGCCCATTCAATGTGCATCTTGATCATGGCGGTTTCTCGCTGCAAAGACAGGGCGAGATGGGGCGCAGACTCGGCCTGCGCCCTGGTCTGCGCATTGAGGATGCTGGCATAAGTCTTTGCCTTGCGCCTGAAATCCGTAAGAAACCGCAGGGTTTCCTCGCTGCTTGCCGTGTCCGCCATGAACCGGAACCTGAGCATCAGTTCGGCCAGGTTGTCCCGCAAGTCGGATACGGCGAGCCGTTTGCGCAGCCAGGCCCTGAGGGTCTTTTTCCCTTTCTCGGTCACGTGAAACACTTCCCTTGGCTTCAGGCGGGAGCGATGGACCACTTCGCTATCGATTAACCCATTAATTTTCAACATTTTAAGCGCGGGGTAGATCGAACCGGGGCTGCTGCTGAAATGGCCCACCGGCGCCGTTTCCATCTCAATGCGGACGTCGTAGCCCGAACGGGGAAGCTGGTTCAGCATCCCCAGCAGCACGTATCCTAGCAGGGTGGGTGTATATTGTCTGGCCATAATAGTGATATGATAAATATTAGTACGGTTCGATCTAATCTATAAAATCCGGATCGGCCTGCCAAGCAGAAAATGCCGGGCGGGCGCGGATTTGCTGGTCACATCCTTCCCTGTCTGGCATTGACAATGTAGTTTCGTGGTTATCTGATGTAAAGATGGCGCTTACTGGCCTTCCGCGGTCTGTTTTTGACGATGGCGCTCACTGCCCGTCCGCGGTCTGTTTCTTTCGCCAGACCTCGAATTCAGCCGTCATTTCGGGCGTCCATTCGCGGTCGATTTCGCCGGGCGTGTAGGTGCCCTCGCGAAGCTGCTGGTGTCCCCATGCGTCCCGCATCCTGGTTTCTTCCGATTCGATGACGACCTGTTCCGCCAGGTGCGGCGGAATGAAGATGACCCCTTCCCGCGTTCCGAGCACGATATCCCCGGGTACGCAGGTAGCCTCGAGACCGATACGAACGGGCACGTTGATTCCGAGCAGGGTCACGTCCGCGATGGCCGTGGGATCGACCCCTCGGATGTATGACATCATTGGAATCTCGTAGAGCCTCTGCAGGTCCCGGATCCCACCGTCGATGACCATGCCGGTACCGGTCTTGGCATAGATGGAATTGCCGAGATTATCGCCGGCGAAGGTACCGAACTTGACCTTTCCGAACAAGTCGATGACGATCACGTCATTGGGTTCGAGCGTATCGATCACCCAGGAGTTCTGGCCGCCTATGCAACCCTGTTTCTCGCCGTCGGCCTGGATGGCCGTTTCAAGGTCAGGCCGGGTGGGCACATACACGCCGGTTACCGCACGGCCGACGAGGGTGCGATCGGGATGGAGGATCTGCCAGTCGCCCGCGAACTGGTAGTTGTATCCCTTGCCGCCAATGACGCCCCAGGCTTCCTCGATGGTTACCTTCTTCATCCGTTCCAGAATGCTGTCTGGCACGACGGGGCGTCCGTCCGGACCCCGCTCGCCGTCCCACTGCGAGGTGACGGCTCGCGTGAATTCCGGACTGTTCAAACCGATCATGTATGGCTCCTGTCTCCTTGGCGCGTACGTGGATCGCCCTCATCCGCACACGAGGGATCGCCCTCTCCGCACACGGGGATCCTCCTCGGCGCGCATGGAATTCGTTTCGCGTCGCGGTTTCTAGGGAAAACCGGTCAACCTACCTGGTCTGAGGTCCGAGCGTCTTCAGATCGATGAAGGGCATGGCCTGGCCGATGACCTGGGGGAAATGGCCGTCCCATTTCTCGATGGCGCGAAGCTGGAGCAGGGTCGGTGTGATCGTGGCGCGTTGCAGACGCTGCGCTTCGGCTTCCGCCTCGGCCTGGGCGATCTTCTGTTCGGCTTCGATCCGGATGCGCTCCAGGTCGCGCTGGGCCTTCAGGGCCTGCTGCTCGGCCGTCTGCTTGGCCTCGATCGCCAGGTTGAAGGTCTGCGAAAAGGAAAAGTCAACGATATTGAACTCGTCCACGATCATGTTGAAGGTTATCAGCCGTTCCGTGAGGGACTCCTTGATCTCATCCTTGACATCGGCTCGGCGCGTGATCAGTTCCTCCGCGGTGTATTGGGCGGACACCGCCTTGACGGCTTCCTGCACCGCCGGATCGATGACCCGCTCCTTGAAGAAGATCCCGATTTCCTGGTAGACCGTGTTCACTGCGCCGGGATCCACGTGATAGTTCAGCGCAATCGTGGATGAGACGGTCTGCAGATCCTTGGTGGAAGCCGTGGCGGCCGTTTCCGATTTCTTGATCTTGACGTCGACGGGGATCACGTCCTCGATAAAGGGCAGCTTGAACTGCAGGCCTTCGGACAGGACGCGGTCCTGGACGCCACCGAACTTGCTGAACACGACGCCGCGCTCCCCGGCGCCTATTACGGCGTAAGAGTTGTACAACACCAGGAGCACAACGATGCCGATGGCGATCTTGAGATAGGGTATGTTGCTGCCGGGAAGCTGCTCCCGGATATCATAGTCAGACATTTCTACTCCTCCTTCTACTCAGTGGGCTTGCGGGATCATGCGATAAAGTGGGTTTCAGCCATTGATCTGAATCAACACTTTGAGGGAATCCTGGGCGGCGGCGGTGACCTCCATGCCCCGCCGCGTCTCCGATAATGGAAATCGGTGGGTGACGACCTGGTCGGAGGTCACCACACCGGCTTCAATCAGGTCCAGCGCCGTGCGGGTGTCGTTAGGGCCGCAGGAATAGCTGCACACGATCGATACATCGTTAAAGTACAGGTCGAAGGGCCTGAAGGCAAGCACATCCTCCTCGGGGGAGGACATGAAAAGAAGCACGATCCCGCCCTTGCCCACGCAGGTCAGTCCGGCCTGCATCGCGGGGATGCTGCCGGGGCCGACGATTACCGCGTCGGCCATGACACCGCCCGTGAGTTCACGCACGGACTCGGCCAGTTCATTTTTCCGCACGTCCACCACGTGGTCCATGCCGAGTTCGAGCGCCTTTTTCAGCCGGTAGTCCACCCTGTCGGCGCCGATGACCGTCTTCGCGCCGTAATGACGGGCGACGATCCCGTTCAACATCCCCATGAGCCCCAGTCCGATGACGAGTACGATGTCACCGGGGCGGATGCGGGCGCGTTCGATCGCCTTCACCGAACAGGCCACGGGCTCGATCAGCGCGCCGTCGTCGAAGGAGACCGAATCCGGCAGGACCAGGGTATCGTAACGGAGATTGATCTCGGGGACACGGACATACTCGGCCGCGCCGCCGGGATCGAGCCGGGTCTTCTTCCAGGTGGCGCACATGGTAAAATTGCCGCGGCGACAATGGCGGCAACGGTAGCAGGGTGCGTGGTGATGGATGAACACCCGGTCGCCCACGGACAGGCCCTCCACTTCGTCTCCCAGCGTTTCGATGACACCGGTGGGCTCGTGACCGATGACGAGCGGTGCCTTCCGGCGGATGTACCAGGGCGTAACGTCGCCACTGCATATGCCGCAGCTACGCATTTTCACCAGGGCGTCCCGCGCCGTGATGGCGGGCGTGGCCATGTCCTCGATCCGGATGTCGTCGACATCGTAGATCTTGGCCGCTTTCATGGGCTATGCCTCGGTATCAGGGAATGATCGCATACTTCATTGTGTTATTTCCCAGGAAGTTCCGAAAAGTCTCCGGCACTTCTTCCAGCGTGCGATCGCCTGTGATCAGGGGCGTGACGTCGAGTCGTCCGTCCGCGAGCAGATGGTAGGCGCTGCGGACTGCATCGGGAGTGAAGTGAAAAACGCCCTTCAGGGTGATCTGGTCGTAGTGGAGCCTGGCCGTGTCATAGGTAACCGTCGTGCCGCCGGGGCATCCTCCGAAAAGAACGACGCAGCCGCCCCTGCTGACCATGGTGACGGCTTCTTCCCAGACGGCGGGCAGCCCGGTGCATTCGAAGACGAGGGGCGACCCGTGGCCCCCGGTGGCTTCCAGCACCGCTTCGGTGGCATGCTCGCTCCCGCTGTCGATGACGAGGTCCGCGCCAACCTTCTCAGCGGTCTCGAGGCGGTAGTCGTGTCGTCCCGAGACGATAACCTGCTTCACGCCCATTTCCTTCAGCACCATGACGTGCAGTAGTCCGATGGCGCCGGCGCCGATGACGACTGCCGAGTCAGCGGATCCTACAGGCGCCTGGCTTATGCCGTAGACCACGCAGGACAGCGGCTCCAGCATGGCTGCCTCGCGGTAGTCCAGGTCATCGGGCTTGGGGTACATGTTCGCGTCGACCACCGGAGCGGGAACCCTGAGGTACTCGGCGTAGGCGCCCAGGGCCATCGTTCTCGTCAGGTGCGGACACAGGTTCTGGAGCGAGCGTCTGCAATATTCGCACTCGCCGCAGGGCGCCGTGTGTACGGACATGACGGGCTGTCCGACGGAAAACCGCTCCACCCTGTTCCCTTTGTCGACGATCACGCCCGAAAATTCGTGGCCGAAGAGAGTCGGAGGCGGCATAAGATGATGCCCTCTCCGGTAGGCTTTCAGATCGGTACCGCAGGTGAGGGCGGATTTTACCTGTACGACCACGTCGTCCGGACCTGCGACGGGCATGTCGACGTCGTCGCGGGTCTCGATTCGACCGGGTTCAACCAGTACACATGCGCGCATCAGTGCGTATCCGTAAGTGGCCGGTTCGAACAAATGAAAGCGATATGCCTTACCGGTATGACGACCGGATCAGGGTCCGGGTTTCACCTACGCCTTCACAGACGCCTTCACGGACGCCTATTATACGCCCAGGGCCGTGCGAGCGCAAGGACAGGCAGCGGTCCGAATCAAAAAGGAATATGCCGGCGGTTTAATTGTATTGACACCCCGCAGACCGCCGGGTATCGTTTTCCCATGCTCATCTTCGACGGCGACTACCCCATGGCCTATGGCGGCATCGAACTCAACCGGGACGTTACCCGTTCCCTGGCGGAGGTGCGCGCCGCGGACGGTCATCCGGACAACGTCGCCTTCGCCTGCCTGCCCGAGATGCGCCGCGGCGGGGTCGCCGCCGCCCTGATGAAGTTCACGGTGCGCCGCAAGCGCAAGAACAGCATATTGCAGGGACTGGTGGGCACAGCGGCTGTCTACGGGGCCGCCCGCGGACAGCTTGCATACTACCACATGCTCGCGGAACAGGGGGAAGGCGCCGTACTTACTGATGGGGAAGCCCTGGCGAAACATGTGGATATTTGGGAGAAAGCGGAAGATTGGAATGCGCTGCCCGTGGGTTTCATCATCGGGATGGAAGGCGCCGATCCCATCCTCTGGCCCGGCCAGGTACATGAATGGTTCGAGATGGGCGTCCGCGTGGTGAGCCTGACTCACTACGGCCCGAGCACCTACGCCCATGGCACGGGATCGGAAGGCGGCCTGTTCGCTCTCGCCAAAGACCTGCTGCGCGAAATGTCCTCCTGTGGCATGCTACTCGATATGACGCACATATCGGACGAGAGTTTCTTCGAGGCCGTGAACCTGTATGAAGGCCCGGTCCTGGCCAGTCACCAGAACTGCCGCGCCCTCGTCCCCGGCCAGCGCCAGTTCTCCGACGAACAACTCAGGATCGTGATCGAGCGGGGTGGCGTCATCGGTGCATCCATGGACACCTGGATGCTCTGCCCATGGTATACCCTCGACTGGTCGAACACCGGTGGATACAAACGCCGGGACCACTTCCGCCGCGAGGACATATCCCTTTCCCACGTGGCCGATCATATCGATCACGTGTGCCAGCTGGCCGGCAACGCCGACCACGCGGCCATCGGAGGCGATACCGACGGACAGGGCGGCATAGACGGAGCGCCCTGCGATGTCGATTCCATCGCCGACTACCAGCTCCTGGTGCCGATGCTCGAAGAGCGGGGATACACCCGGGAAGACATCGAGAAGATCATGTACCGGAACTGGGTTCGATTTTATGCGGACCATCTGCCGGCGGGCGATTGACGGACCCGTAGACGGTTGACAAACCCGTAGACGGCTGACGGACCCGTAGACGGCTGACGGACCCACAGGAGTTTTGCCATGCGCGTGCTCATGTCATGCCGGTTTCGTATACGCCGCACTCTGTTCGCACTGGCCTGCATCTACCTGAACGGATGCGGCGCCGATCAGGATGCTGAGCAGGCCACCGGCGAGAGCCGGGTCAATTCCATCGGCCGCCCGTTGCCTGAAGACGCCGCCCCGCCGGATCAGCAGCGGTTCCGCTACATGTTCCGCGAACCGTCTACCCTGGACATCAGCGTGGCGGCCTACGAAGCGGACGGCACGTACTTCGCCTTCGAGCGGCTGGTGCTGCTGGACGAAAATAACGAACTGGTGCCCGCCGCGGCGGACCGCTGGGAATCTTCGGAAGACGGCCGGACGTGGACCTTCCATCTTCGCGAAGGCGCGCGGTGGAGCGACGGCCGAGACGTCACGGCCCAGGATTTCGAGTACTCCTTCCGCCGCATGCTGGATCCGGCCAGCGGGAACATCTACGCCTTTCTCTATTACGTGATCAAGAACGGCCGGGCCTTCAACCAGGGCGAACTGACGGACGTGGAGCAGGTAGGTATCCGCGCGGTGGACGATCTCACCTTCGAGATCGAGACGGAGGGGCCCTGTCCGTACCTGCCGTACATCGTATCCTTCATCACCTCCTCGCCCGTACCACGGTGGCAGGTGGAGAAGTTCGGCGCGAAGTGGACCGAACCGGAACACTGCGTGTCCAATTTTACCTACAGGCTGGCGGAATGGAACACGGGTTCCGACATGACGTTTACGCTGGACCCGAACTACAACGGTCCCCACAAAGCGCTGCTCGAGGAGATCATCGTCAAGTTCATCGGCGCCCAGCGCCCGGGCACGCTGCCCTACGAGAACGGGGAGGTCGACGCCTACCGCCTGGATCCCATCGACTACGAGCGGGTGCTGCAGGACCGTGAGCTCGTTCAGGAGATTCACCGGATGCCGGAGTTCACCACGTGGTACCTGTTCTTCCAGACCCGGCAGCCTCCCTTCGACGACGCCCGGGTCAGGCGGGCCATCGCGCACGCCATCGACCGGTCGGTCCTGAGCAGCACGGTCCTCAATGACCTGGCCATTCCTGCCTACTCCATGCTCCCGCCCGGTTTTCCCGGCTATTCGGCAGAGCAGTTCAAGGCGTCCCAGACCTACAATCCCGATGAGGCGCGGCGGCTGATGGCGGACGCGGGCTATCCAGAGGGACGGGGATTCCCCCGCACGGAGCTGTGGCTGCGGGTGGCCGATACGGGGATCAACCGGATCGCGGGCGAGGCCGTGCAGGCCATGCTCAGGGAGACGCTGGGCATCGAGCTTGAGATCAGGTACCAGCAGCGCAACATCTTCAACGAGAACCTGTTCCAGTGGCAGATTCCCATGGGCATGCTGGTCTTCGTCTACGATTACCCGGACCCGTCCAATATGCTCGGCCTCCTCTGGCGGTCCCAGCCCAGGGGGTATGCCCGCCACGACTGGCTGCACGCGGAATTCGACGACCTGCTCGACCGCGCCAATTCCCATATGGACCCCGCGGTCCGCTACGACCTGTACGCCCGGGCCGAGCGTATCCTTGCGGAGGAGGCGGGCGCCGTCTTTCTCTTCCACCCGGTGATCACCGAACTGCGAAAACCCTATCTCCGGGGCGTCAAGCAGGACCGCGAAGGCCGCGTGGTGCCGATCATATCGATCCAGACCGTGAACTTCACGGAAATGTACATCGCCCGCCACTGAATCACCGCGACATGCATGGAACCAACAGAAGTACCGCATGCCGCATGCCGCCCGCCACTGATTCGCCCTGGCCTCCCGCCACCTTGACCGTCCGATATTTCCATGGATAAAACAGACGTATTGATCATCGGCGGCGGCGCGGTGGGCGTCTGTGCCGCGTACTACCTGCGTGAAGCGGGATACCGGGTCATGCTCGTGGACCGCGGGGAGATCGGGTCCGGCGCTTCCCACGGCAACATGGGGCTCGTCGTGCCCAGTCACAGCGTGCCGCTCGCGGCGCCGGGCGTCGTGACTCAGGGCCTGAAGTGGATGTTCAGGCCGGACAGTCCCTTCTACATCAAGCCTCGGCTGGACCCGGCGCTGATCCGCTGGCTCTGGGCGTTCTGGAAGGCGAGCAAAGAAGACAGGATGCGCAGGGCCATTCCGCTGATCCGGGACCTGAGCCTGCAAAGCCTTACGCTCTTCAGCAGGCTTGATGAGTTGGAGGGCGTGGAGTTCGACTACCATCGACGGGGCGTGCTGGCCCTGTATCGAACGCCGGAGGGTATGGAGGAAGGCGAAGAGGAACTGCGCCTCCTCTCTTCCTACGGGCTTGAAATCGACGAGCTTACACCGGACGGTCTGGCTGATGCGCTGCCGGGGCTGGAACTGAATGCCCAGGGCGGCCTGCACTTCAGGCAGGACGCCCATTTGACGCCCGGCAAATTCGTGCGCAGCCTGGCGGCGTACCTGGAACGCCACGGGGTTGACGTGCGGACCGGTACGGAAGTAACAGGCTTCACGAAAGAAAAGGGGCGCATCACGATTGCCCACACGACCCGGGGAGACGTCGCGGCGGGAGAGGTCGTGCTCACAGCGGGTTCCTGGTCGGCCGCGCTCGGCAGGCTCGCCGGAGTCTCGCTGCCCATCCAGCCGGCCAAGGGGTACAGCGTTACGATCCGGCGGCCGGCGGCATGGCCGGAACAGCCCTTCATGCTGAGTGAGTCCCGGGTGGCCGTCACGCCCATGGGCGACACGCTGCGTATCGGCGGCACCCTGGAACTGGCGGGCATGGACCGGTCCATTAACCGCCGACGCGTCGCCGCCATCCTCGACGCCGTTCCCCGTTACCTGCCGTCCTTCGATATTGGCGCACACGAGATCGTCGAGACGTGGTGCGGGCTGCGTCCCTGTACGCCCGACGGCCTGCCTTTTCTGGGCCGGGTTCCGGTCATACCCAATCTGATCGTCGCCGCCGGCCATGCCATGATCGGCGTGTCCCTCGGACCGGTGACCGGGAAGCTGGTGCGCCAGATCCTGGCCGGCGAGCGGACCGACATCAAACTTGACCTTCTTGCGGTGGACCGGTTCGCCGCCTGAGTGAACATGCGCGATTCAAAGCCCGCGGGCGCCTCGTCCGAACATCCTTTTTCAAACAGGCCCCACGCCACGCTTGTAAAGCTTTCCTTCCCCGTTCTGCTCTCGCTCATCGCGGAACCGCTTACCGGTCTCGTGGACACCGCCTTCATCAAGCGACTCGGCGCGGAGTCCCTGGCCGCCCTCGGTGTGGGCGCCGTGGCCCTTTCGGGGCTCTTCTGGGTATTCAACTTCCTCGGCATCAGTACCCAGACCGAAGTGGCCCAGGCCGAGGGAGACAACGACCGGGCCCGGTCCGTTTCCATGAGCAGCCTGGCCCTTATCATGAGCTTGGCGTTCGGCCTGCTGGTCGTCCTCCTCGGCGTTCCGCTCACCTCCCATCTGGCCACGCTGCTCGGCGCCTCGGGCGCGATCCACGAAGGGGCCGTGGACTATATCTTCTGGCGCTGGCTCGGTGCGCCGGCCATCCTGATTACGTTGACAGCCAGCGGGGCACTGCGGGGACTCCAGGACATGCGCTCGCCGCTCTGGATCGCCCTCGGCATCAACGGTATTAACATCGCGCTCGATCCAATCCTCATTTTCGGCGCGGGTCCCGTACCCGCACTGGGCATCACCGGCGCGGCGGTGGCGAGCGTCATCGCCTACTGGATCGGTGCGGTATGGTCCATCTGGATCATAAAGCGGAAGCTGGGGTGGTCCTTCCAGGTGGAATTCAGCGCGATCCGAAGGCTATTGTGCGCGGGCGCCGATCTCTTCATACGCACCGGCGTGCTGAACCTGTTTCTCCTGCTTACGACCCGCGAAGCCACGCACGGAGGCGCGGAAATCGGGGCGGCCCACCAGGCGATCAGGCAGGTATGGATGTTCGGCACTTTCGTACTGGACGCCCTGGCCGTCACGGGCCAGAGCCTGGTTGCCTACTTTATGGGTGGCGACAGGATTCGGAGTGCCAAGAAGGTAGCCCGGATCGTATGCCTGTGGAGCGTGTGGTCGGGTGGCCTGCTCGGCCTCATCCTGTGGCTGGGGAGTGGGCTCGTAGTCGACCTGCTCGTACCCGCGACCGCGGTAGCCTATTTCCACTCGGCCTGGATTATCGCCATTGCCGTACAGCCGCTCAACGCGTTGGCCTTCGCCACAGACGGGCTGCACTGGGGCTCGGGAGACTACCGGTACCTGAGGAACGCCGTGATCCTGGCGACCGGCGTCGGCGCGGCCGGATTGCTCGCCGGCCCTAACAACCTGGACTGGATATGGATGATGACGGCGGCCTGGATCGGCGTCCGGGCGACGATGGGCGTGATTCGGATCTGGCCGGGGGTGGGCAACAGTCCGTTCAGGGTGATGGAGTGACGGGGTGGGCAGAAACCAAGTTAGAAGCGGTCAGAAGTACTACAGAATTAACTATTAAAGACTAGCTCAGTTCAATCGGCGATCAGATTATGCCGAATCTATACCTATGTCACCACAAATGTGGGATTCTTACGTAGTTTGTCTTCGTGTCTCCCGCCGTTTGTTAAAGAATCTAGAGTCAGTTCTTCGAATCTAAGACTGTTATAAAACCACTGTCAAATGTCTTAACGTCACTAATATCTCGACGCTGGCAACTTGCCCAGTGACATAGGTCCCTTGCTTGAAGCGCAGGATATCGTTCGTGCAGTTGGCGGGCGAGGTATACGTCCTCATCCACTAGCGGCCAGACTTCTATTCCTAAATCAGCGATGAGTCTAACCGCAGCCCCGAACGTCGGAAGGCGATCTTCAGTGAGATATACGTGCAGCAGTTCCTGCAACACTTCAGCGGAAGTGCACAATTGAACTTCATTTCGGACCGATTCGCGAAAGAACTCCGATGCTTGCGCCTTAAGTGGGTGCTCCTTTCCAATCGCGTACATGAATACGTTTGTGTCAACAAAAATCATGAATCCGTAGTACCGCGTCCCTTGGACTGTTTAATGATCTCAAGACGCTCTTCCCAATCGGGTTCCACTTCGGGACCGGGAAGATCGCCACAGCTGGCAAAGAATTCGTCTAGTTCGGCCAGTTTGTCGACAGCCTCCTCCTCGGAGAGTATGTAGTTCTTTCTCTGGGTGTGGAGTTCCTCAAGCCAAATTTTAAATTCGTAATGGCGATCACGCCGTTTTGGATCAAAGAACCCGTCCGTGTTACCAATCCTATTATACAGAGTGTATGCCAAACTCGCGATACTCGTGAGATAGTAGAATTCTTGCCCTTCATAGATGGAAATCGGGTATTCGGTTCCTTTCAACGCGTACCGCTCACAGTTTATGCCGATAGCAACATCGAAGCGCCTCTCGTCGTCACATGAAGCCTTACCGAATACTTCTTCCAACCAGTTGTTCTCCGGCAACAAAACCGATACATCTTCTTCGTCGCTGGAGTGGTCGCCATAGGGAATAACCACGGCGCGTTCGACTTCCAAGCCTTTACTGCTGGCGTCTAGGAGCAACTTTGGAATGTCATGGCCATAGTTCACGGTATTCTGGTCATGATTCCATTTGAGATCAATCGGCAATAATCTCTCGTCTTTGAAGAGCATATACGCTTTTAGGCCTAACTCAATACCGTGCAAGAAGTTATATGCCGTAGATCGATGAGTTTGCGGTAATGAAAGCCCGAATGTCTCCTTCCAGTCGTGGGATAGTTCATTGCGCCCTAACTGTATGAACTCCTTGCCATGTTCGAAATACTCCCTATGGCCGAACCATTGCTCGCCAATGGTTCCCTGGATGAATTGGTACTCGTTTCTTTTGTTATCATGTCTGTGTTCGCTTAAGAATTTGCGCGCCTCCTCACGGACCACCATCTTGCGCTTGCTGGTGCCTTCATACAGAAAGAAACGGCCTTCGGCGTCGCGTTCGATTTTCCTATTCGGTGGCAACTCGAAACTGAGGTGTCTGAGTTTCATTTTCTGACAATCTTTTCAATGCATTGCGAACGTGATTTGCTGGCCTTGGCCATGATACAATGTCCGCTATAACAGAGAATCCGTCAACCGAGAATCCGATCCGGTATACGGCCTAGGGTCGTCACTCCATGACGGTCTGAGCGTTGAGTCTGTGTAAGCCGTGATTAAGACGGATGGGAATGGGTCGCAGCTACGACGCTACCAGGGAAAGTCGAGTGTCGGGCGATATGCATAGCGTCTGACGGAGATTTCAAGACGCGCACCCGATCCGGGATCCAGACGAACACGGAGGTAGTCGCCTATTACTTCCTTGGTCTGCTCGTTTCCCTCTGCTACTTCGCCTTCCATTGACGCCGATTTCAACGCGTGTTCCCGGTAAGCGCCGCCCTGAATGATCACTTCCGCAGGCTCAACGGGACTTGTGTTGACCAGGGTTACTGCGGATTCTGTATCGCCGACCGTGTCTACTAGGGCCGCCACGTCCTCGGGAAGGCCCGGCCGGCGGTTACCGGGGTCGAAATACCGGAACATGCAGTGGACCGCCTGGGCGCGCTTCGGCGCGGGCCCGCCCATGGTCTGCTGAAAGAGCGTTTCGGGGATCGCCGGGTTGAAGCCGTTTGTATTGTCGGACAGGCGCGTGTCCGGCGTCATCGGGTCGTTACGCACACATTCCACCTTTTCACGAACGGTCGATAGGTCGGCGCGCAAGGCTTCGTTGGGATAATCGGGGTTCTCCCCGGACAGGAAACGCAGCCACGGGTTATCCGGGCAGCGTGCCCGGGCCGCTTCTGACATCGAC
>JAJECR010000377.1 GCA_022821935.1 Candidatus Latescibacterota bacterium | reverse complement strand
CGAGCGTATTGTCCGCGAACCCATTGCGCTTGATCGCCGCCAGGACCCGCCCGATACTCCAGTCGTGTTCGGTCACGTAATCGCCGTACACGCCCGCCTGGCTTCGCCCGGCAAAAGGCTTTCGAGAGAAATGCGGCGTATGGGGCGAAGGCGCTGGAAAATACAGAAAGAACGGCTTATCACCACGCCCTTTTGCCTGCTGATGGATGAATCCCTCGGCCCGCGTCGTCAGTTCCAGCAGGCAGGTCTCATGGGAAAACCCCGGCGCACAGGCGCCTCCACGCCAAAAGGCCGGCCGCGGCGAATTGGCAATCTCCTCGGCGGGCTGCTCCACCACTACGCCATCTTCGATGTAGCAATAGGGCGCCATATCGAGGGATGCCGGGATGATGAACGAATGATCGAACCCCACTGAATGGGGTCCATGGGACAGAGGTGCAGTGAAATCAACAGATCCCTCATGTGCTGCCTCCTCCCCATCCCCCGTTTGCCAGCCCAGGCCCAGATGCCACTTGCCTACGCAGGCCGTCGTATAGCCCTGATCGCGCAGCAGCATGGGCACGGTCATCCGTCCGTCTTCGATCAGTGGCTCCGAATACCCGTTCAATACCCCTTGCTTCAACCGGGAACGCCAGCAATAACGCCCCGTCATCACGCCGTACCGCGTAGGCGTGCAGACTGCGGAGTTGCTGTGTGCATCCGTAAACACCATCCCCTCGGACGCGAGCCGGTCGGTATGCGGCGTTTGGATCTTCGAATCGGGATTCAGACAGCTCACATCGCCGTATCCCCAGTCATCTGCCAGCAGGTAGACGATATTGGGCTTGCCTGTCACCATATCTCCCTTCTATTACCGGGAAACCCGGATGACGAGTACCGGGAAACCTGGATGACGGCTATGAACGCAAGGTCGCGAAGGTGCTGCGCACGTTCCGAATGACGGATGATAGCGGTGATCACGGAAACCATGTAGCAGCAACGATCGGCGTCCGTGCTAGTGCAGAAACAGCCGCAACCCGGTGTGGGCCATGGCCATGCCGTATTCGTCGGCCGCCTTGGTCACGCCCTCATCAGCCGTTGATCCGCCCGTCTGCGCCACGTATTGCACGTTGCTCCGGCTTGCACGGTCGATGTTGTCGCGGAAAGGGATATAGGCGTCGGAAGAAAGGCAAATCCCGTCGTAACGGGAAATAAGCGCCTGGCGTTCCTCCGAAGAGATCGGTTCGGGGCGTTCTTCCAGTTCGCCCAGCATTCGGGCCTCTTCCGTGCCGGAAAGCTGGTCCCACAGGAGGTACTGGTCGACGAGGTTCGTCTTTTCGGTACGTTTGAGTCCTTCTCGGAAGGGCAGGTCCAGCGTCCGGGGATGCTGCTGAAGGAACCACTTGTCGGCCTTGTCGCAGGCGAGCCGGGTGCAGTGGATGCGGGACTGCTGGCCCGCCCCCATGCCGATCACCTGGCCCTCGTACGCCACGCAGACGGAATTGGACTGGGTGTACTTGAGGGCGATGGTCGCTACGACGAGCGTGTCGAGGACGGCGTCCGGCATGTCGCGGTTGACTGTTACGAAGTTGGAGAAGGTGTCTCGGGTGATGGCCGCATCGTTGCGGGGCTGTTCCAGCTTAAGACCGAACAGCGATCTTTGCTCTACATCCGGCGGCTCGAAATCCGGATCGATCTCCAGCACGAGGTAATTGCCGCCCTTCTTCGCCCTTAGGATTTCGAGCGCGTCCGGATCGTATCCCGGCGCGATGATCAGGTCCGAAACTTCCCGTCTGAGCACGTTGGCCAGGGACCGGTCCACTACCTCGCTCACGGCAGCCGCATCCCCGAAGGAACACATGCGGTCGCCGCCGCGGGCCCTTACGTAGGCCGCCGCCACGGGTGAAAGCGCCTTCCTGGTCAGGAACTGGGAGGCCAGGTAGGTCTCGTCAATATCCGCGGCGATCGCCGCGCCCGCGGGACTGGCGTGCTTGAAAGACGCTGCGCCGGCCAACCCGGTGGCGCGCTTCAGTTCCCGGGCCAACTGCCACGCGCCTATGGCATCTATGATATTCACGTAGCCCGGCGTTCCGTTGAGTACACGCAGCGGTGACGCGGGCGGCAGGGTCACTTTGGCGGGGTGTTGATGGGGATTGAGTCCGTATTTCAGCGGTAGATCCATCTAAAAACTCCCCGGTTCCGGTATCCAGTTCAACGCCCTGCCCCCGGATGATCGCAACAACCTGGCTGTCCTGTTCACGCGTACCTCGGGCGATGTCTTTGGCCGGACAATATACCTTTCGTTCGAGTAGCTGGCAAACCCTTGTCACATACTTCATGGCGGATCATATTGACGGGGTGTTTGAAATCCCCGGATACCATCATGCCTTTCGTGCTCGATTCGCTCTTATTTCTGCCTGAATAAGGTACCGTCATGTCTTCCAACTCCTCCCAAAGAGGTCTGCTGCGGGTTCTCGGACTGATCACGGGGCTGGCCATAACCTTCGGGGGCATTGTCAGCCTCGGCATCCTCAGGGCGCCGGGCGAAGTGGCGGCCCAGCTTCCCGATCCGTGGTGGTACATGGCGACCTGGATCGCGGCCGGCGTGTTCGTGCTGTTCAGCACGGCATCGGCCGCCGAATTGGCGACGGCGCTGCCGCGCGCCGGCGCCTACTACGTCTACGCCCATCGGACCTTCGGTCCCTTCGTCGGGTTCGTCAGTGGATGGACCGACTGGCTGAACTGGTGCGGCGCGACGGCCATGACCATCATCGTGATCAACGAGTATCTCCATCTGCTGACCCCGGCCATACCGGCGTTCAGCCTGGCCCTGTGCCTGGCCATCGCGATCTCCTTCGCGCTGATCCAGTGGAGAGGCGTGAAATGGGGAACCGGTCTTCATAACGTCGCGAGCATGATCAAGGCCGTGATTTTTGCCGTCCTCATCATTGGCTGTTTCGTCCTGGCGGGAGGTGAAAGGGTGGAGACCGGGGCGTCCGTCCTTCCGTCCATGCCCGCGGGATGGGCCTTGGCCATGGCCTTTATCGTGGCGCTGCGGGGGGTGCTCTACGCCTACGACGGGTGGGTATTTACCGCGTACTTTTCGGAGGAAATGGAGAATCCGGGACGTACGATCCCCCGGTCCATGTTCGTGGGCGTCGGAATCGTCATCGCGGTCTACATGCTTATTAACATCGCCCTGCTGCGCATGCTGCCCATGTCGGAGATCGTGGGCGCCGAACTGGCCGTGGGCCGGGCGGTGGAGACCGTTTTCGGACCGCTTGCAGAGACGCTTATCACCGCGTTCCTGACCGGGTTCCTGATTGTGGGGATCAACCTGGGTTACATGTTCGCCGCCCGGGTGATCTACGCAATGAGCACAGACGGCCTTTTCTTCCGTCAGTGCCGGCGGGTAAACCGGGGCGGCACGCCCACGGTGGCGCTGATCGCCAGCCTGGCGGCCACGATCGTCTTTCTGTTATTCAGCGGGAGCTTCGTACGCCTGGTGGAGGCCCTGGCGTTCTTCACCGTGGTCAACTACGTCATCCTCTTCCTCTCCGTCTTCATCCTGAGACGAAAGGAACCCGATCTCCCCCGTCCCTATCGGGCCTGGGGTTACCCGTGGACCACGGCCCTCACGCTAGCGGGCGGCGTCGCATTCCTGGTCGGAAACATCATAGGCGGCACGGGAGTCAGCCTGGCGGCCCTCGTCGTGGTCGTCCTGAGCTATCCGTTGTACCTGTTGTTTCGCTGGATCAATACGCGCTTTTCGGGGTCGTCAACGGACACCACCGTTTAGCGAGCATGGACTCCCACGGAGACTCCCGGCCCGCTTCCCCCGCCATCCTCGCCGCGGCCGCCAGGGCGTAATAACGCACGTAGCGTCCTTCGTCTTCCACCGAGCGCTTGGCCAGGTCATCGACCAGGTCCGCGTCCTGAATCGGGTGCCTGGCCAGGGCGAAGGCGATGTTGCGCCTTACCCGTTCGTCGTCATCCCGGAGTCCGTCGCGAAGGGAGGAGACGTCACCTGGTCCGAAACCACCGATCACGCCAACTGCTTCGGACGCGTTGCGGCGTACCCAGGCATCCTCGTCGCCAAGGGAACGGAACAGCGACGGCATGGTGGCCGCTGCGGGCCGGCCGATGTCGCCCAGCACGTCCGCGGCGGCAGCCCGGACCCACCAGGCATCGTCTTCGAGTAGTTGTTCCAGGCGCTCGACCGCAGGGGATCCCATCGCTGACAACGCGTATGCGGCGGGCAGTTCCGAAGGATTGCCTCCCGCCGGATTCGCCGGATTTTTAGGCACGCTCGCCAACGCCTCCTCTTCGCTCGTCGCACGCAGTCGTTCCGCAAGCGGCTCCACCGCTGCCAGACCCTTTCTTCTGAATGTATAGGCTGCCTGAAGCCGTACCTCTTCTTCCGTGTCGTCCAGGTCGTTCAGACATCGATCTATAGATACGCCGTGGGCTTCGGCCTGTCCGCTGTCCATACCAGACATCCAGTTCCACACTACTTCAGATATGGCAGGCAACATGTTGCCTGGCCGCGGTTTCCAGCCGCCGATCCTGTTCTCCCATTCGGGCCCGCTCGGTTCGCGTGAACGAGTAAACTGGAACTTGAGCATGTACCTGTTATTCGCACTGGTGTTTGCCGTGGCCCGGTGCCATGAATCGAAATTGACGATGGAAACCGTTCCGGCAGGACCGCACAGGTCCAGTGCGGACTCCGTGGTTCGGGACGCGTCGCAGTCAGATATGCGATTATAGTGCTGCCGACCGGGCAGGATGCCCGTGGGCCCCATGTCCGCACTAACGTCCTGAGGATAGTAGAAGGCCATTACCCATCGGCAGCGGGCGTGCCTCACATTGTGGTCGAAGATGTAGTCGTCCTTGTGCCACTGCTGGCCGGAACTGCCCGGCTTGTTCAGGTGGCAGTACCTGTGGGGATGCATGAGATAACCGGGACCGAGCAGACTGGTCAGCGCGCCTCGTACCGCGGGCTGGTCGAAGACCCGCTGTATCTCGGGTATCCTGGGCAGGATGTTGTTACCGGGATTGCCTTCCTCTTCGAGCACGGTCTCGATCCTGCGATAGAGATTCCCGTGAAACTCCTCGGGCAGGCCTGCGTCAACCTGGACATATCCATCGGTAATGAACTTGCGGACGTCATCATCCCGAAGCAGATGGGGATTTCGGTTGGTCATGGTGGACCTTTCGGTGTGACTTTAGATTTGAGGACATACCTTTCATTACCCGGAATGGGAACACATTACAATATAAGTAGTACCTTGATTTATACAATCGTGACAGGTAGATTACCGGACGTGGAATATCCGGTCAGAACCACGGAAACCCTTGGCCGGCCGGGATCCGTGGTCAGGACACGCGTTAAGTAATCCGGGGAAAAAATGAACGGCGACAGATACGATCACGGAGCGGTAGAGGCGCGGTGGATCGAGCGCTGGGATTCGGAAGGGACCTACGAGGTCGACCTCGAGGCGGCGCGGAATCCCTACTACAATCTCATGATGTTCCCCTATCCCTCCGCCGAAGGCATGCACGTGGGCAACGTCTTCGCCTACACGGGCGCGGATATCCACGGAAGATACAAGCGCGCCAGGGGATTCGACGTGTTCGAACCCATGGGTTTCGACGCCTTCGGAATCCACTCCGAGAACTTCGCCCTCAAGATCAACACCCATCCAGGCCGGTTGATCCCCGATAATATCGCTAATTTCACCCGTCAGTTCAAGCGCCTGGGCGCCATGTTCGACTGGCGCCACGAAGTACAGTCCACCGATCCGGATTACTACCGGTGGACCCAGTGGATCTTCATCCAGCTCTTCAAGGCCGGACTGGCCTATCAGAAGGAAGCGCCGGTCACCTGGTGTCCGTCCTGCAACACGGTACTGGCGGCGGAACAGGCAGAAGGCGGCGTGTGCGAGCGATGCGACGCGCAGGTGGAGCAGCGGAACATGCGCCAGTGGTTTTTCCGGATCACGGCCTACGCCAGGCAACTGCTGGAGAACCTGGAGACGATCGACTGGTCCGAGACGACCAAGACCGCCCAGCGAAGATGGATCGGCCGAAGCGAAGGGGCCGAAGTGGACTTCCGTCTGGCGGATCACGACGAAAAGCTCAGCGTCTTCACCACGCGGCCGGACACCCTCTGGGGCGCCACCTACATGGTCCTGGCGCCGGAACACCCTTTTGTCGACGTCGTGACCACGGAAGAAAGACGCGAGGATGTCCATGCGTACGTAAAGGAAAGCGGCCGGAAGACGGCCATCGAGCGCGAGGACGTCACCCGGGAAAAGACCGGCGTGTTTACGGGCGGCTACGCCGTCAATCCCGTCAACGACGCTCGGATACCGATTTGGATCTCCGATTACGTTTTGATGACCTACGGGACAGGGGCCATTATGGCCGTGCCGGCCCATGACAGCCGCGACTTCGAATTTGCCCAAACATTCGATCTGCCCATTGTACAGGTGATCAGCGGATCGGTAGACGCGACGAACGGTTACGACGGCGCGGCCGTCCTCGAGGAAGCCTAT
>JAJECR010000147.1 GCA_022821935.1 Candidatus Latescibacterota bacterium | reverse complement strand
ACACCCGTATTGCACGCCGCGGCGAAACCTCTGTTCTCGTCGTGCCTTACCAGGAAAGAATCGGGACAGGCTGCCGATACCCGTTCGACGGTGTCGTCGGTGCTGCCATCGTCGACCACGACGATCTCCGCCCGGTCCGCTTCCCCGTGATCTTTCAGTGCGCGCAGGCACCGTTCGATCAGAGGACCCGCGTTCCACGTCGGAATCACGATGCTGCATCGTTTGCCCTGTGCCATGGACCCGTCCGAATCAGCCGTCACGCGGAGGACCGCCCTTCGCCTGAGATTCGCGCTGCCACACCTTGACCAGCCTCAGGAACGAGTAGATCCCCATGCACAGGCTGAAGAGGAAACCGGGAAAACCGTCCCTGAACGCCCCCTTCACAATGTAGCACTTCCAGGCCATCCCGAGGGGAGAGAGCACCAGGCGCAGTCGTCCCACGCGCTGCCCCGCCTCTATGCGCTCTTCGGCGTCCACCGAGGTGTACTGGTTGATCCGGGAGATGAAATCGGAGAGCGTGTTGTGCGAATCGTGGTAGAGGTCTTCGTGAATCAGTCCCAGCTCGCCGTTACCGTTTACCTCGATGTGCGCGTGGGCGCCGCCCGTCCAGTACCCCTTCCCCTTTCTCAGCAACCGGGGCTGGTAGCTGGGGTTCAGGGTCCCGTGCCGCATGGGAAACCCAAGGAAGTGCTCCAGACGATGGACCTTGTACGCGTCGTAATCCGCGCCGTTCCGAAGCAGTTCGCGGATCCGCTCCGCGAGATCGCCGGTGACGTATTCATCGGCATCGAGAAAGAGGATCCAGTCCCCGCGGGATTGCTCCATGCCGAAATTCCGCTGGTCGGCGAAGCCTGACCACGCCCGTTGAAACACGCGGCCGTTACAGGTCTCCGCGATTTCTACCGTGGCGTCGGTACTGAAGCTGTCGACCACGACGATGTCATCGGCCCAGGAAACCGGGTCCAGGCACTGCCGGAGTTTCCGCTCCTCATTATACGTGATCACGACGACGGACAACGAATGCATGGGAGACGCCGGTGGATGCGCGGTTTCAGGAGGATGGACCCGCCGCGCCCGATTCGACGTCGGCGGAGCCGCGGAGGTGCAGGTGCCACAACTTGGCGTACTTGGTGAAAACGTAACAGGCGGAAAGGCCGCACAGGATGAAGCCCGGCAGGCCGTCCAGGAAACCCCTCTTCAACACGTACATTTTGAACAGGATAAAAATCGGACGGAACGCCAGATCTGTCAAACGGAAACGCCTGCCCGACAGGTAGAGCTGGCGGGCGCCGAGACTGGTAAAGCTGTTGAACTTGGAAAGGTAGTGATGGAGGGTGGGATCGGTATCGTGGATCAGGGGGTGCTTCAGATAGCCGGTCGTGCCCCGGATGCGCAACGATTCGTGGACTTCGTCGTCCGTGAACCGGGGATCGGCCCCGCGACGGAAAAGACGCAGCACGTAATCGGGATACCAGCCGCAATGCCGGATCCAATGCCCGAGGAACAGGGTCTTCCGGGCTACATGGTAACCGGCATGATCCGTTGAGTCCGAATCCACGACGGCGCGGATCTCATCGCGCAGGGCCGGGGGAACGCTTTCGTCCGCGTCCAGCCAGAGCACCCAGTCCCCCGTGGCGTTTTCCAGGGCCAGCTGTTTGGTTGGACCGTACCCCCGCCATTCCGACTCGATGACCCGGTCGGCGTACCTCCGCGCGATGGCGACGGTATCGTCCGCGCTCCCCGAGTCCACAAGCACGATCTCCTCGGCGAACCGGGCGCTCCGGAGGCAGGTTTCGATACGCCCGGCTTCGTTCCGGGCTATGATGATGACGGAAAGGGTCATGGCGCCGGCTCCCGTGGATCAGCGTTCCGGGGCCGCCTCGATCATCACCGCGGGACCCGCTTCTTCCGGTTCCCTGACCGAGTCGATCATGGCCTCGACCTCCGGACCGGGCCGTGGGAACAGGGGCGTAAGCGACAGGGTGACGGCGAAGTTGATCAGCATGCCGATCGTGCCGATCCCCTGTGGACTGATTCCGTTGGAGAACAGGCCGAAGGTCCAGGTTCCCATGTCGAAGTACACGCAAGCGATGATGTAGAAGGCCGTGAATCCAATGCCCGCCACGATCCCGGACACGGCGGGCACGGTGCCCACGCGCTTGCTGAAGATGCCCAGGACGATCGCGGGGAAGAAGCTCGCCGCGGCGAGGCCGAAGGCGAAGGCGACGACCTGGCTGACGAATCCGGGCGGATAGATTCCGAATAAGCCGGCCACGACCACGGCCATCCCGATCACGCCGCGGCCCACCGCGAGGCGCTGCTTTTCGCTGGCCCTGGGACGCAGGACGCGGTAGTACAGGTCGTGGGAAACGCTGGACGAAATGACGAGCAGCAGTCCGCTCGCCGTCGAAAGCGCAGCCGCAAGCCCGCCGGCGGCCACAAGCGCGATGATCCAGCTGGCCAGTTCGGCCATTTCCGGCGTGGCGAGCACGATGATGTCCCGGTCCGGTCCGGAAAACCCCCGAGCCCGCAGCGCCGCCCGCCCGTCCGCACCTTCGGCGCCGCCCGTATCGAGCCACGCCTGATGTTCGACCCGCACGGCGGAAAGCTCGGCGGCCGACAGGGAACCGCCGCGGAAGATCTCGTTGTCTTCACCGGCCGAGTAGCGCATGATCCCGTCTCCGTCGTCCATCCAAAGGATGAGACCGGTCTTCTCCCAGTTCTCAAACCATGATGGCAGTTCCTGCGCGGTCTTTCCGTTCAGGCTGTCGATCATGTAGTACCGCGCGAAGGCTGCGGTCGCGGGCGCCGTAAGGTAAAGCAGGGAGATGAACAGCAGTGCCCAGAAGGCGCTCCACCGCGCCGCCTTGACCGACTTGACGGTGTAGAAACGTACGAGGACGTGGGGCAGGCCCGCCGTGCCCACCATCAGCGCGAGGGCCACGCAGAATACATTGACCTTGTCCCAGCCACCCACAAAGGTGGCCGTATAACTGCTGAATCCCAGGTCGGTCTGAATCTGGTTGAGTTTCTCCAGCAGATATACACCCGACTGACCCGCGACGGACGGTTCCAGCGTGCTGCCGAGTCCCACCTGCGGCAGAGGGCTCCCCGTGAGCTTGATGCTGATGGCGATCGCGGGGATGAGAAAGGCGGTGATGAGCACCCAGTACTGGGCGACCTGCGTCCACGTGATGCCCTTCATGCCGCCCAGCGTGGCGTAGATGAAGACGATGGCCATCCCGATGATCACGCCCACATGGATGTCCACTTCCAGGAACCGGCTGAAGACGACGCCCACGCCACGCATCTGTCCCGCCACATAGGTGAAACTGATGAAAATCGCGCAGGAGACGGCCACGATGCGCGCCAGGTCCGACGCGTACCGGTCGCCCACGAAGTCCGGCACGGTGTAGTGGCCGAATTTCCTCAGGTAGGGCGCGAGCAGCAGCGCCAGCAGCACGTAGCCGCCCGTCCATCCCATGAGATAGACGCCGCCGGCGTACCCCATCGTGGAAATGAGGCCGGCCATCGAGATAAAGGAGGCCGCGCTCATCCAGTCCGCGGCCGTGGCCATGCCGTTGGCCGCCGCGGGCACGCCCTGGCCGGCGACATAAAATCCCCTGGTGTCCCGGACGCGGGTTCGCCACGCGATGAACAGGTAGAGGCCGAAGGAGAGGGCTACGAAGAAATAGGTCCAGGCCTGAACCGACATAGGCTTAGTCTATCCCTCCTGAACCGTGTTTTCGAGTTCGCTGCGGTGCCGTTTGTCGAGGCGGTTCATGTAAAGGCAGTAGGCCAGGATGAGCAGCACGAAGACGATGATGGCGCCCTGGTGGGCGAACCAGAATCCCAGGGGGAAGCCGGTGCCGGATATGCTGTAGGCGTTGAGCGTGTCCGCGAACAGGATGCCCGCGCCCAATCCGGCCAGGGCCCATAACGCGAGCAGCACGGCCATGATCCGAATGTTGGCCCGCCAGTACCGGCGCAAGGCACCGGAGGCGCCGGCGCCGCGGGTTTGCGTTGATGCAGCCATGTCGGTCCTCCGGGTCGTCCCGGTCCGTTCACGCCTTGACGACGGTCAGATTTGCCTCGACGTACATGCCGGGAAATATGAAGGCGAGGTATTTCTCCCACCTGCGGGGAAACCAGTTGGCGAGCAGGCTGACGCCCAGCACCCGGTAGATGTCGCTGAAGATCAGCCGGCAGCCGTCCATTTGGAACCGTCCGTCCCGGCACATCTGCGTGATCGTCACGTAGCCGAAATGATGATAGTGGGTCAGGTCGCCATAAGAAAGCTGCGAAGAGTAGTGGGGCGTGACGATGCGGATCGAAGCGCCCGGCCGCGCGATGCGGTACACCTCGTCCATGGCCCGGGCCGGCTGCCGGATGTGTTCCAGGATGTGAGACATCTCGATGTGGTCGAACCGGTGGTCGTCGAAGGGATAGGGATATTCATCCAGGTCGTGGACCACGTCCACGTGCGCCGCATCGTTGATATCCACGCCGATAGCGCCCTCCAGCTTCCCGAAAGGTCCGCAGCCCAGATCAAGTTTGGTCGCCATGTTCACCCGTTCCCGTGCCAGTTCTGGCGTTCGCCTGAGCGGGCAAGATGGTACCGACGGGCCGGGGTCGTGTCAAGTGAATAAGGGCAGACCCGGTCCGGGTTCAAACCCGGATGATCTCACCCGGTTCGCCGTTGCGGGAATCACCGAGCATGGCGGCGGCTACGCGGCACACCCGGTCTGGTGGGATCTCAGCGATCCGTTCGCTCACCGCGTAAAAGGCACGGTGCCCGGCGCCGGGCGGTTTCCACCAGGCCGGATCACTGGTGGCGTGGAAGGACAGGGTGGGGGTCTTCACGGCGGCGGCCAGGTGAAGCACGCCGGTATCGTTGCATACGAGCAGGTCCGCGGCGTGGATCACGCCGGCGACCCTTCGCAGCGGCATGTGGGGTACGCTATGCAAAGGGGTCGATACCGCGTCACGCAGCGCGCGCAGCAGTTCATCCTCGCCCGGCGCCGGTATGGCCAGGATGCGCGCCGAGTGGCGGGCGGCCAGTTGATCGCAAACGCGGGCCAGTTGCTCGACGGGGTACCTTTTCCTCGCGTCCCCGGTACCGAAATGGACGGCGACCACGGGACCGCCAGGCCGTCCGCGTCCTGCTGATCCTCCTGCCAGATCTTCGATCACTTCGCGTCCCCGGGCCCGCTCCTCCTCGGACATGGCGTACCCGTAGGAAAGATCGTCCGTATCCGCGCCGACGTACCGCACCACGTCCAGGTTTCGCTGAATCTGGTGCCTGGGTCCGTGTTCTACGGGCACATTCACCGTGTAGAATGGGTTGTGATCGAGGTGATCGAAAGTAGGTGTAGCGGGACCCATGACCACCGGGGCACCGGACAGCCAGGCGATGAGATCGCTCGAAAAGGAGTGGGAGACCGTGTTGAACACGACGGCCAGGTCGACGGGGTTACGCATGAGGCCGACGAAGTACCCGATGTCCCGGGGCCGCCACCTCCAGCCGGATTCGTGGAAGACCAGGACTTCATCCACGTCCGGATTGCCCTGGGCTACAGGATACAGGTATGAGCGGACCACCAGCGACAGGTGGGCGTCCGGAAACCGCCCGCGCAGCGCGCGGATCGCAGGCGTAGTCAACAGGAAGTCGCCGAACTGGTCGTGCTGACGGATGATCAGGATCCGGCTGATGCCGTCCGCGTCGACCGCGCTGGGTGGGCCGGACAGACCGGGGGAACCGGGCGGCGCGCTGCGTTGCCCCAGGGGATGGCTGGCCAGCCATCTGAGCACCCGGGTCTTGAACCGCTTCTCAATAGGATACCACATCATCCGCCGTCCGTTATTCCGCCACGGGTTCCTGGTCCCGGAACTGCAGGTTATAGAGCTTCCGGTACAGCCCTTCCTCCCGGATCAGGGATCCGTGGTCGCCGGTCTGCACGATCCGGCCGCGGTCCACGACGACCACCCGGTCCGCCTTCTGTACCGTCGACAGGCGATGGGCGATGACCAGGGCCGTCCTCCCCTTCATCAGCCGGTCGATGGCTTCCTGGACCAGCAGTTCGGACTCGGTGTCCAGGCTGGATGTGGCCTCGTCGAAAATAAGGATCTGGGGATCCTTCAGGATGGCCCTCGCAATGGCGATCCGCTG
>JAJECR010000047.1 GCA_022821935.1 Candidatus Latescibacterota bacterium | reverse complement strand
CTTCTGGAACATCCCCCCACGTACACGATCGGCCGTCGGTTGAGAGCGGAAGAACACCTGCTCTACGGGGAAGAAACGCTCAAAGCCCGCGGCATCCGGGTCTACGAAACGGACCGCGGAGGAGACATCACCTGCCACGGTCCCGGCCAGCTGGTGGGCTATACCATCTTCGATATCGCGGCGTGGTACCAGGATGTCTACCGGTATCTCCGCGATCTTGAAGCGGTGATTATCGGGTTGCTGGGCGATTTCGGCGTCGCGGCCCGCCGCCTGGAAGGGATTACCGGGGTCTGGGTGGAAGACAGGAAGATCGCCGCACTGGGCATACGGGTCAGCCGGTGGACCGCCATGCACGGGTTTTCCCTGAACGTCCATCCCGATCTCACCCTGTACGAAGGCATCGTCCCGTGCGGCATCTCCGACCGCGAGGTCACCTCGCTTGAAAGGATCCTGGACCGGCAGGTATCCATGGAAGAAGTGGAGACGGGGCTGCTCCGTCACCTGGCCGGCGTTTTCGATATGTCCTTCGAGGAGATGACCCTGTCCGAACTGGAACAGCGTTTATGAATTCAGCATGCCACACCGCACCCAGGAGGCGCCATGAACGTTGAAACCGCCCCCGCCCTGTCAGACCCCGACCTTAACGAGTCCGACCTCGACGATCTCGGCCTCGGAAGGGCCGACTACCGAATCCTCTACCATACGATGCGCCTTCAGCGGGAATTCGAAGAGCGCGTCTACCGGCTGTTCCGGCAGGGCCGGCTCGTAGGCGCGGCCTACGCGGGCGCGGGCCACGAGGCCATTGCCGCCGGAAGCGCCTACGCCCTGGGCGACGCGGACATCCTGGTCCCCATGCACCGGGTGATCGGCGCCCATTTCCTCCGGGGACATACTGCCCGCGACATGATGTGCCAGTACCTCGGCCGGGCCAACGGACCGACCGCCGGCAAAGACGGCAACATGCACTGCGGGAACTGGGACCACCATATCGTCGGGATGATCAGCCATCTCGGCGCGAACATCCCCGTGGCCGCCGGCGTGGCCCTCGCCAGCAAGATCCGGGGCGACGGGGCCGTCTCGATCACCTACATCGGCGAGGGCGGCTCGAGCATCGGCGATTTTCACGAAGGGCTGAACTTCGCGGCCGTGCACAGATTGCCCATGGTGCTGATCGTCGAAAACAACAAGTTCGCCTATTCCACGCCCACCCGGTACGAGTATGCCTGCGACAACATCGTGGACCGGGCGCGGGGCTACGGCATCGCGGGCTCGCTGATCGATGGCACGGACGTGCGCGCCGTGTACAAGGCGACGCGGGCGGCCGTGGATCTCGCCCGGGAAGGCGGCGGTCCCACGCTCATCGAAGCGCACTGCACCCGGCTGCTGGGGCACGCCCAGCACGACGATGCCTTCTACGTCCCGAAAAAAATCATGGAGGACGGGTGGAACAACGATCCGGTCGTGAAGACTGAAAACCTGCTACTGGAGCGAAAGTACTTCACCCGAGACGAAATCGACGGGATCAGGGAAGAAGTAAAGGGCGTCGTGGACGACGCGGTCGACTACGCGGAACAGAGTCCCCTGCCCGAACCCGAAGCAGCGCTCGACGGCGTCTACGCGGACTGATGCCCCCAACCGGAACGGACCCATGCCTCCCGTAACCTACCTGGAAGCCATTTCGGCGGGACTCCGAGAAGAGATGGAACGGGACGAAAGCGTCTTCTGTCTCGGCGAGGACATCGGCGTCTACGGCGGTGCGTTCAAAATCACGAAGGGATTCCTGGACGACTTCGGAGAAGGCCGGGTGATCGACGCGCCCGTGGCGGAATCCGTAATCATCGGCGCGGCCATGGGCGCGGCGCTGATGGGCATGCGGCCCGTGGCCGAAATGCAGTTCGCCGACTTCATCACCTGCGGGTTCAACCAACTGGTCAACAACGTGGCCAAGACCCACTACCGCTGGGGCGCCGCCGTGCCCCTCGTGGTGAGATGCCCCTCCGGGGCCATCGGAAACGCCGGTCCGTTCCACTCGCAGAACCCGGAGGCCTGGTTCTGCAAGGTACCCGGCCTCAAGGTCGTGGCGCCGGCTACGACCTACGACGCGAAAGGGCTCCTCAAGTCATCCATCCGGGACAATAACCCGGTGCTGTTTTTCGAGCACAAGGGGCTGTACCGGTTTCCGCGGATCAGGGAAGAAATCCCCGAAGAGGATTATACCGTGCCCATCGGCGAGGCGGCGATTCGTCGGGAGGGCGTGGACGCGACGATCGTCACCTATGGAAAGATGGTCTTTCACAGCCTGGACGCCGCCGAAACCCTGGCCGGCGAGGGCGTCGAGACGGAGGTACTGGACCTGAGGTCCTTGCTGCCCTATGACAAGCAGGCCATTCTCGAATCCGTCCGGAAGACAAACCGGCTCCTGGTCGTACATGAGGACACGCTGACCGGCGGTTTCGGCGGTGAAATCGCCGCGGTGGTGGCCGATGAAGCCTTCGAGCATCTCGACGCGCCCGTCCGGCGGCTGGCCGCCATCGACACGCCCGTACCCTTCAGTCCGCCGCTGGAAAGCTACTTCCTGCCGAACACGGAAAAGGTCACCGGCGCCCTTCGGGAACTCCTGGCCTACTGAGCTTCTGCAGATCGCTTAGCACAAAAGAGGATACGCAACGTGAACATCACAATGCCCCGGCTCGGTGAAAGCGTCGAGGAAGGCACGGTCATCCGCTGGTTGAAGCAGGTCGGCGACCCCATCGAGCGGGACGAGTCCGTGGTGGAGATTACCACCGACAAGATCGACACGGACATACCCGCCATCGCGGGCGGCGTGCTGAGCGAGATTCGTGTGGCCGAGGGCACGACGGTGGCCATCGGAGAGGTCATCGGCGTCATTGATACGGGAGACGAAGAGGACGCGGAATCGACCGGG